>NZ_JAEIMH010000087.1:0-15834 GCF_016464295.1 Streptomyces sp. N35
CCCCCGCCCCCCCCGCAACCCCCCCGCGACGCACTGGGGGGGGGCCCCGGGCGCCGGCGCCCCCGGGCCCTTCCGTTGTGCCTCTGCTGCTGTGCCTCGGATCAGGCGGCGGCGTTGCGGCCGGAGACCAGACGCGGGAGCGCCCGGAAGCCGATACCGCCCGCGATCATGGTCGCGGCGCCGATGAGCAGGAACGTGGTCTCGGCGGGACCGGGCTCGGCGGGCTCGCCGCCACCCCTGCCGGCCTCCGCCGGGGGAGGGCCCGCGGCCTCGAGGCCCTCCTTGCCTGCCTGCTCGACGGGCTGGTTGCCCTCGTTGTCGGGGTCGGTCTCGTTGCCACCGGTGCTGGAGCCGCCGCCGTTGTCGGAACCGCCGGTGCTGGAGCCGCCACCGTTGCCAGAACCGCCGGTGCTGGAGCCGCCACCGTTGCCGGAGCCGTTGGAGACGCCACCGTCGGTGTCGCCGCCTTCGGTCGTACCGCCGTCGGTCGTACCACCGTCAGTGGTGCCACCGTCGGTCGTACCGCCGTCGGTCGTACCGCCATCGGTCGTACCACCGTCAGTGGTGCCACCGTCGGTCGTACCGCCGTCGGTCGTGCCACCGTCAGTGGTGCCACCGTCGGTGCCGCCATCGGTCGTACCGCCGTTGTCACCGCCCTCGGAGACGCCGCCGACGGGGTCACTGCCGCCGTCCGCACCGCCGTCGGTACCGCCGTCAGCGCCACCGTCGGCACCGGGCAGGTCGACGTCGACACCGAGGCCGCCTTCGTCCGCGGTGGCGCTCACGCCACCCAGCGGGCCGAGGTCCACGTCCACGCCGGCGGCCGAGGCCGCACCGGCCGCCGTCAGCGACGCACCGGCCGCGATCACGGCGCCGGCGGCTATTCGCGCAACGCGGATCCGCGTCTTCTTGGTCATCTGGCTGCTACCCCCAGTAGCTGATCTCGTCAATGGAGCAGCTGTAGTTGGGGCCACGGCCCGGCGGGGTTTGCTGTTCTCGTACGGGACTGCCTCACTGAGGGCCCGTCCCGCTCGCCCCGTTCACACCCGCCCCAGACATACGCATGCTTCGCAGCAGCCTGTCCAGAGTTAAGAGTTACGTCAAGGTCAGTACGCGCGAGATGTCCGTTTCATGATCACTTGCCCGGCAAGAGCGTCATGACTGTGACGGATCCCCCACCTCTTCCACGGGTTTCACACCCGGCCCCGGCGAAGGCCCGCGCGACGAGGGCGGGTTGTCAGACCCGCCTGCCACCATGGATGCAGTCGGGAATCCACCAAAAGACACGGACCACACGAGCCGACGACGGGGGCGGAGTGACAGCGGACGACGGCCAGGTGCCCGTCGGGGTGCGGGCCAGAGCGCTGCTGCGGGCCGGGCGCGAACTGCTCGGTGCCGCACGCTCGGTGCTGCGCGAGCACGACGCGGCCCAGGAGGAGGTGCGGCGCGCGTACGGCGTGCTCGCGGAGGTCTTCGTACACAAGGAGCTCGAAGGGCTGCCGCTGACGGCCCTGCGGGACGTGACGCGCGGGCAGCTGCGCGAGGCCGCACTGGAGGCCCTGGAGGCGGCCGGGCTCGCCTCGGTGGGCCAGGTGCGGGACGCGCAGCCGTACGGGCTGCGGCAGGTGCCCGGCATCGGCGCGCAGACCGCGGGTCAACTGCACAGCGCCGCCGGCCAGTTGGCGCGCGCGGCCGCTCAGACCGTGGCGGTACGGATCGATGTGGACGCCCAGGGAGATGCGCGGCACACCTCTCTCGTACGGGCGTTGAACCGGCTCGTGCTCGCCGGGCCCGGCATCCCGGAGGCGGTCGCGCAGGCCCGTAAGACCGCGGACGCGCTGGAGAGCGATCTGTCCGCGGCCGTGACCACGGGCTCGCGCGTGCAGTGGCTGCTCGCCGGACGCCGCAAGCGGGACCAGGCCGGGGCCGCGCTGCTTCGGGTCCGTGAGGCCCTCGCCGCGACCGCCTCCGCGGACGTACGGATGACCCTTGACCAGGCCGTCACGGATCTGCTGCGCGGACCCGAGCCGGCCGACCGGGCCTGGCTGGACTTCCAGGTGCGGGCCGCCGAGTACTACACGGTGCTCGGCAAAGTCGCCGATCTGCCCGAGGACCGGGAGTCCGCCGAGGGGTTCATCCCGACCGGTATCGCCGAACAGGTGCGGGCGCAGCCGCTCGACGAGTCGCTCCTCCAGGTCTCGCTGCGCGGCTACCAGGCCTTCGGCGCACGCTTCGCGCTGGCCCGCCGCCGCGTCCTGATCGGCGACGAGATGGGGCTCGGCAAGACGATCCAGGCACTCGCCGCGCTCGCCCATCTGCGGGCCACCGGGGAGGGCCGGAACTTTCTCGTGGTGTGCCCGGTGGGCGTCCTGCTCAATTGGATACGGGAGATCGAGGGCCGCAGCTCACTGATCACATACCGCGCCCATGGACCGGGACGGCATGCCGCCGTGCACGCCTGGGCGGCGGACGGGGGCGTGCTCGTCACGACGTACGACGTGCTGCGGACGCTGGAGATACCGAAGGTGCCCCTCGCCCTGGTGGTGGCCGACGAGGCCCAGTACGTGAAGAACCCCAGGACCCGGCGGGCCGAGGCGCTGCGCGCGCTGATCCGGCGGCCCTCCACCGGCCGTGTGCTGTTCCTGACCGGCACACCGATGGAGAACCACGTCGCCGAATTCCGGTCGCTGATCGGGCAGTTGCAGTCACCCGATGCCCAAGCGTTGCAGTACGGGATGGGGGCGCTGGATTCGCGGGCCTTCCGCGCGGCCGTCGCGCCCTGCTATCTGCGGCGCAATCAGCCGGATGTGCTCGGCGAGCTGCCCGGGGTGATCCATGCCGACGAGTGGGAGGAGCTCTCGGACGGCGACCGCGCGGCGTACCGCCGGGCGGTCGGCGAGGGGAATTTCATGGCGATGCGGCGGGCGCCCTATGCGGACCCGGCGCGCTCGGCGAAGCTGCACCGGCTGCGCGAACTGGTCGCGGAAGCGGCCGCCAACGACCTGAAGGTGGTGGTCTTCTCCTGCTTCCTGGAGGTGCTCGCCGTGGTCGAGGCGGCCCTCCACGGCGCGGCGCTCGGCCCGCTCACGGGGGCGACAGGGGCCGATGAACGCCAGGCTCTCGTCGACGAGTTCACCGCGACGCCCGACCATGCTGTGCTGCTCGCGCAGATACGTACCGGGGGCACCGGGCTCAATCTGCAGGCGGCGTCGGTCGTGGTCCTGTGCGAACCGCAGCTCAGCCCTGCCCTGGAGGCGCAGGCCGTGGCCCGGGCGCACCGGATGGGGCAGGTGCGGCGGGTGCAGGTGCACCGGCTGCTCGCCGCGGACAGTGTGGATGTGCGGCTGCTCGAGGTGCACCGGGTCAAGCAGGAACAGTTCGATACGTACGCGCGCCGCAGCGAGGTCGCCGAGACGGTCCCGGAGGCAGTCGACATCTCGGACCCACACCTGGCCCGCCACATCGTGGAGGACGAACAACTGCGGCTGGCCCTCGGGAAGTGAGGCCGGCTCTCGGGATGAGAAAGGGACCAATCGTCTCGCCACAGCCCGGCAATTCGGGCGGTACGCGAGACAACAGGTCCCCTTGTCAGATCACACTCCGGTCCCGGTCACCCGGAAGGTCCGGGCCCGGATGGGCCGGCTTCGGATCAGTCCGTCTGCGTTTCCTGCTGCTTGCGCCAGCGGATTCCGGCCTCGATGAAGCCGTCGATCTCGCCGTCGAGCACGGCCTGCGGGTTGCCGACCTCGAACTCCGTACGGAGGTCCTTGACCATCTGGTACGGGTGCAGGACGTACGAGCGCATCTGGTTGCCCCAGGAGCTGCCGGAGTCCTTGAGCGCGTCCATCTTGGCGCGCTCCTCCTGGCGCTGGCGCTCCAGGAGCTTGGCCTGCAGCACGTTCATGGCGCTGGCCTTGTTCTGGATCTGGGAGCGCTCGTTCTGGCAGGAGACCACGATGCCGGTCGGGATGTGCGTGATGCGCACGGCCGAGTCGGTGGTGTTGACGCCCTGGCCGCCGGGGCCCGACGCGCGGTAGACGTCGATGCGCAGCTCGGACTCGTCGATCTCGACGTGGTCGCTGGACTCGACGACGGGGAGCACCTCGACGCCCGCGAACGAGGTCTGGCGGCGGCCCTGGTTGTCGAAGGGCGAGATCCGCACGAGGCGGTGGGTGCCCTGCTCGACGGAGAGGGTGCCGTAGGCGTAGGGGGCCTTGACGACGAAGGTGGTCGACTTGATGCCGGCCTCTTCCGCGTACGAGGTCTCGTACACCTCGGTGCTGTAGTTGTGCCGCTCGGCCCAGCGCAGGTACATGCGCTGCAGCTGCTCGGCGAAGTCGGCGGCGTCGACGCCGCCGGCCTCGGCGCGGATGTTCACGAGGGCCTCGCGCGCGTCGTACTCACCCGAGAGGGGCGTGCGGGCCTCCATCTCGTCCCGCGCCCTCTGGGCCGCGGTCAGCTCGGGCTCGGCCTCAGCGAGGGTGTCCGCGTCGTCCTCCTCCGCGGCCATCTCGAAGAGCACGGCGAGGTCGTCGATACGGCCCCGCAGCGCCTCCGCCTTGCGGACGTCGGCCTGGAGGTGCGAGAGCTTGCTCGTGATCTTCTGGGCGGCCTCCGGGTCGTCCCACAGGGACGGCGCCGCGGCCTGCTCCTCGAGCACGGCGATGTCGGCCCTCAGCTTGTCGAGGTCCAGGACGGCCTCGATGGACGTCATGGTCGCGTTGAGGGACTTGAGCTCTTCGGAAATATCGACGACTGCCACGCCCCCAGCGTACCGGGGCCTGTGACGGCTCTCGTCCCCCGCCGGTGCGAGGGCTTTCCGGGGGGTGCGCTGCCGGGTGCGGGTCGGTTGCGGGTCGGTGGGGGTGCGCTGCCGGGTGCGGGTCGGTGGGGGTGCGGGTCGGTTGCGCCTGCGGCGGGCGGATTTCCCCTACCCGCCCCTTCCCGAAACCGGGGCTTCGCCCCGGACCCCTTCATCCGAACTTCGTTCGGATCTGCTCAAACGCCGCAGGGGCTGAAGGCTCAAGCGCCGCAGGGGCTGAAGGCTCAAGCGCCGCGGGGGCCGGAAGCTCAAGTGCCGCAGGGGCTGAAAGCGGGAGGGGAAAACCGCTTGCCGCGGCCGTGACGGACCGCACCTCACGAAACCGTTTCATGGGCATGGAGCCGCGCCCCATAGGATTGGGCCCAAACCGCCGAAACACAGAACACGCACCCCGTGAGGATCCGCATGCCTGGCATCACGCGCGAGGAGGTCGCCCACCTCGCACGGCTGGCGCGTCTGGAGCTGAAGGCCGAAGAGCTCGAGCACTTCGCCGGCCAGCTCGACGACATCATCGGCGCGGTCGCCCGCGTCAGCGAGGTCGCCGACCAAGACGTACCGCCGACCTCTCACCCGCTGCCGCTGACGAACGTCATGCGCGCGGACGAGGTCCGTCCGTCGCTCACCCCCGAGCAGGCGCTCTCCGGCGCCCCGGCCCAGGAGCAGCAGCGTTTCAAGGTGCCGCAGATCCTGGGGGAGGACTAACACCACCATGACGGACATCATCAAGCTCACCGCCGCCGAGATCGCACAGAAGATCAAGGACGGCGAGCTCACCGCAGTAGAGGTCACCGAGGCCCACCTGGCCCGGATCGAGGCCGTCGACGAGAAGGTGCACGCCTTCCTGTACGTCGACCGCGAGGGCGCCCTGAAGCAGGCCGCGGCCGTGGACGCCAAGCGGGCGGCGGGCGAGAAGCTCGGCCCCCTCGCCGGTGTCCCGCTCGCGCTGAAGGACATCTTCACCACCGAGGGCATCCCGACCACGGTCGGCTCCAAGATCCTCGAAGGCTGGATCCCGCCCTACGACGCCACGCTCACCAAGCGCCTCAAGGCCGCCGACGTGGTCATCCTCGGCAAGACCAACATGGACGAGTTCGCCATGGGGTCCTCGACCGAGAACAGCGCGTACGGCCCGACCGGCAACCCCTGGGACCTCACCCGGATCCCCGGCGGCTCCGGTGGCGGCTCCTCCGCCGCGCTCGCCGCGTACCAGGCCCCGCTCGCCATCGGCACGGACACCGGCGGATCGATCCGCCAGCCCGCCGCCGTCACCGGCACGGTCGGCGTGAAGCCGACGTACGGCGGCGTCTCGCGGTACGGCATGGTGGCCTTCAGCTCCAGCCTCGACCAGGGCGGCCCCTGCGCCCGAACGGTCCTGGACGCCGCGCTCCTGCACGAGGTGATCGCCGGGCACGACCCGCTCGACTCCACCTCCATCGACGCCCCGGTCCCGCCGGTCGTCGAGGCCGCGCGCAACGGCTCCGTACAGGGCATGCGCGTCGGTGTCGTCAAGCAGTTCCGCGGTGAGGGCTACCAGGCCGGTGTCGTGCAGCGCTTCGACGAGTCGGTCGAGCTGCTCAAGGAGCTCGGCGCCGAGATCGTCGAGCTGGACTGCCCGACCTTCGACCTGGCGCTGTCCGCGTACTACCTGATCGCGCCCTCCGAGTGCTCCTCGAACCTCGCCCGGTTCGACGCGATGCGCTACGGGCTGCGCGTCGGCGACGACGGCACGAAGTCCGCCGAGGACGTCACCGCGCTCACCCGCGAGGCCGGCTTCGGCGACGAGGTCAAGCGCCGCATCATCCTGGGCACGTACGCGCTGAGCTCCGGCTACTACGACGCGTACTACGGCAGTGCCCAGAAGGTCCGCACCCTCATCACCCGCGAGTTCGAGGCCGCCTTCGAGCAGGTCGACGTCATCGTCTCCCCGACGACTCCGACGACGGCCTTCCCGATCGGCGAGCGAGCCGACGACCCGATGGCGATGTACCTCGCGGACCTGTGCACCATCCCGACCAACCTGGCCGGCAACTCCGCCATGTCGCTGCCGTGCGGCCTGGCACCCGAGGACGGTCTCCCGGTCGGACTGCAGATCATCGCCCCCGCCATGAAGGACGACCGCCTCTACAAGGTCGGCGCTGCCGTCGAGGCCGCGTTCGTGGAAAAGTGGGGCCACCCGCTGCTCGAGGAGGCACCGTCGCTGTGAGTCCCATGACTGCCAAGGCCAAGGGTTTCAGGAAGTCCAAGCCCGGCGCGTACCTGTCGATCGCCACGACCGCCGCCGGCGCGATCGGCGTCGTCAAGCAGGCCCGGATGGCGCGCAAGGACAACGACACGCTCCGGCTCGTCGACGCCGCCGTCTCCGCCGCCGCCATCGTCACGGGTCTGGCTCTGCTCTTCCGTGAGCTGAAGAAGCTCGGCGACGACGACGTCCTGCTGGGCTGAGAGGGAAAGTTTCACCGTGACCACCGAACTTCTGTCGTACGAGGACGCATTGGCGTCGTACGACCCGGTCATGGGCCTTGAGGTCCATGTCGAACTCGGCACCAAGACCAAGATGTTCTGCGGCTGCTCCACGGAGCTGAAGCAGGACGCCAACAGCCAGACCTGCCCGACCTGTCTCGGTCTGCCCGGCGCACTGCCGGTCGTGAACGAGATCGGCGTCGAGTCGGCCATCAAGATCGGCCTCGCGCTGCACTGCGAGATCGCCGAATGGTGCCGCTTCGCCCGGAAGAACTACTTCTATCCGGACATGCCGAAGAACTTCCAGACCTCCCAGTACGACGAGCCCATCGCCTTCAACGGCTACCTCGACGTGCAGCTGGAGGACGGCGAGGTCTTCCGCGTGGAGATCGAGCGCGCCCACATGGAGGAGGACACCGGCAAGTCGACACACGTCGGTGGCGCGACGGGCCGTATCCACGGCGCCTCGCACTCGCTCCTGGACTACAACCGGGCCGGCATCCCGCTCATCGAGATCGTCACCAAGCCGATCGAGGGTGCGGGCGAGCGTGCTCCCGAGGTGGCGAAGGCGTACGTCGCCGAGCTGCGCGAGGTCATCAAGGCGCTCGGTGTCTCCGAGGCCCGGATGGACAAGGGCCAGATGCGCTGCGACGTGAACCTGTCGCTGCGGCCGCACGGGCGCGAGGAGTTCGGCACGCGCTCGGAGACGAAGAACGTCAACTCGCTGCGTTCCGTGGAGCGCGCCGCGCGCTTCGAGATCCAGCGGCACGCGGCCGTGCTCGAGGACGGCGGCACGATCGTCCAGGAGACCCGCCACTTCCACGAGGAAGACGGCTCCACGACCTCCGGCCGTATCAAGGACAACGCCGAGGACTACCGCTACTTCCCCGAGCCGGACCTGGTGCCGGTGGCCCCCGCGCGCGAGTGGGTCGAGGAACTGCGGGCGGGACTCCCCGAGATGCCGCGCGTGCGCCGCAACCGGCTCCGCGAGGAGTGGGGCGTCAGCGAGCACGACATGCAGTCGATCCTCAACGCGGGCGCGGTCGACTCGATCGTCGCCACGATCGAGGCCGGCGCCCCGTCCGACCAGGCCCGTAAGTGGTGGATGGGCGAGTTGGCCCGTAACGCCAACGAGACGGGCAGGTCCCTCGAGGAGCTCGACATCACCCCGGCGCAGGTCGCCCGGGTCTGCGAGCTCGTCGCCGCCGGTGACCTCAACGACAAGCTGGCCCGCCAGGTCATCGAGGGCGTTCTGAAGGGCGAGGGGACGCCGGACGAGGTCGTCGAGAAGCGCGGCCTCAAGGTCGTCTCCGACGAGGGTGCGCTGTCCACCGCCGTGGACGAGGCCATCGCCGCCAACGCCGGGATCGTCGCCAAGATCCAGTCCGGCAAGGTCGCGGCCGCCGGTGCGCTGGTGGGCGCCGTCATGAAGGCGACCCGCGGTCAGGCCGACGCGGCCCGCGTCAAGGAACTGATCCTGGAGAAGCTGGGCGTCGAGGGCTGACACCTCGGTTCGTTGTGAAGGGGCGGCGCTCCGGGTTCAGGCCCGGGGCGCCGCCGCTTTTCTCCGTACGGCGTGCGTCGCCGATGGTCTGCGGACGGGGCTGACTCCCCGGCCTGCGGGGCCATGGGCGGTTCGGGGTCACGCGGGATCCTCCGGTGTGTGCGGGTAGGGCGCGAAGAAGACGACATCCAGCGGATCCGTTCCCGCGGGCAGGGCGGGAAAGCCCGCACTGCCCGGCCGGTCCCCGCGCAGCCAGTGCAGCAGTGTCCGTGTGAAGTTCCCGGGCAGGGGCGGTCCCGGCTCCGAGTGCCGAGGGTGCACGGCGACCCGCCACTCGTCCGGCTCGCCTTCGGTGCACCAGCCGATCCAGTCGCCGTCGATCGTCGAGGCGCACGGCAGAAAGCCACCGGGCTCGGGCCAGGCCGGCAGCGCATGGAACTGCGGGTGGGCGTCGCGCAGTTCGCGATAGGCCTCGCGCCCCCGGATGATTTCCCCGGCCAGCCCCCAACGGCTTTCGGTGTCCAAAGGCGCGGGCATGTCCAGCCACCCGGACCAGCCGCCCCTGCCGTACCGCTCGGTGAGCGCCATGAAGTCGCTCGGCAGCCGGGTGCCGATCCGCTCGAAGACCTCTTCCCAAGTCCCCTCGCCCACATGCGGGGTGAGCGGCGCGGGGACGAGGGCGAGCACGGCGTTGAGGCCGTCCCCTTCCCTGAGAGCCGCATGCTGGCGTGCGTCGACATGCGCGCCCCGCGCCGGAGGGCTCCAGGGCTCGGCGTCCGCCAAGGGTGCGAACACCCGCACCTGGCGCCCCAACGGCCCGAGCTGCCCGCCCGGCTCGCCGGGGTTCGGCACCCCGCCCCGTATCGCAGCCGACAGCAACTCCAGGAGCGGCACTTCGTACTGGACCCATGGCTCGTCCACGTGCGCGGCCACGCGCGTGGTCAGCAGGACCACCGGCCACTCGTCCGGATCCTTGGACACCGACGTGTCCCAGAAGAGATGGTCGCCGGACGAGGTCTCGCCGAAGACGAGCAGCCCGCCCTCCGTCGGCAGGAACACCCGCTGCTCACGTGTGAACATGAGCGGCCGTATCGCCGAGTGCCGATGCGTCTCGACCAGCCAACTCCCGTACTCATAACGCCCGTCCGTGCTCGCGCACGGCGTGTGCAGCCGCACCCGTACGCCCTGCGGGCCGCCGATCTCCACCGGCCCGTACGCTGACACCAGCGCCTTGTAGTCCGCGGGCAGCGGAACCTCCAGCCAGGCCTCGACCGCCGCCCAGTCCACCGCGGGAGCGGGAGCCGGCGGTGGTCCGACGAGGGTGGCGAAGGCGGCGGCGGGTCCGGTGGGTTCCATGCGTACGAGACTGTCATCCGCCTCTGACAACGCGGCTGCCCCCGCCGCCCGCCCCCGCGTCCGATGCCGCGGACGGCGGCGCGCGACTCGGGCGTTCACAGTCAAGTCGTTCCGGTGACTTCTCCTCGCCACCGAACCGCCCTAACGTCCCCGGTCGGAGCCACTGTGGCCCCGGTGATGAGCCCCAGCCCCGACCAGGAGGTCAGCCGCCTTGTCCTCGTCCACGCCCACCGAGCCCACGCCCACCGAGCCCACGTCCTCCGAGCCCACGCGCCCTGAGTCCGCGCGCCCCGAGTTCTCCCGCAGACGTCTGCTCGCCCTCGGCGGCGGTGCGCTGGGTGCGGCCGCGGCGGGTTCCCTGCTGCCGCCGTCGCTCACGCAGGCCCTGGCGCACGAGCCGCCGCCCGGTGGGCTCAAGGCCGTCAAGCACGTGGTGATCCTGATGCAGGAGAACCGGTCCTTCGACCACTACTTCGGCTCCCTGCGCGGCGTACGCGGCTTCGGTGACCGCAACGCGATCCAACTTCCCACCGGAAAGAGCGTGTTCGAGCAGCCGGACCTGCTGCGCACCGTGCTGCCCTTCCCCGTACGGGACGCGGCCGCGGCGCAGCAGAAGGACCTGCAGTACATCGGCGATCTGAACCACGACTGGGCCGGTGGCGGCAAGGCGTGGCACGACGGCTGGATGGACAACTGGATCAGCGCCAAGTCCGCCGCGACGATGGCGTATTACACGCGTGCGGACCTCCCGCTGCACTACGAGCTCGCGGACACCTTCACGATCTGCGACGCCTACCACTCGTCGATCCACACCTCGACCAGCCCCAACCGCAACCACCTGTGGAGCGGCAAGACGGGGTACGAGGCCAACGGCGCCCGCGCGGTCGGCAACGGCGCGTACGCCGAGGGCACCCACCCCGGCTACGACTGGACGACGTACCCGGAGCGCCTGGAGGAGGCGGGGCGCACCTGGAAGACGTACACCGAGTGGGAGAACTTCACCGACAACCAGATCGAGTTCTTCACCACCTTCAAGGCGATCGCGCGCAAGGTCCTCGCGGGGACCGGGTTCACGTACATGGAGGCGTTCTACGCCAAGGTGCGGGACACGGCGGACGAGGCCGAGCGCACCCGGCTCCTCGGCGCCCTGGAGGAAGGGGTCAAGACCCTTACGGATGACGAGCGTTCGCTGTTCGAGCGGGCGCTGCGGCGAGTGCCCACCGGGCAGCTGGCGGCGGAGTTCGCCAAGGACGTCGCCGCCGGCGAGCTGCCCGAGGTCTCCTTCCTCGTGCCCTCCGCCATCGACTCCGAGCACCCCGGCACCTCATCGCCGATCCACAGCGCGACCCTCGTCTACAAGGTCCTCGACGCGCTGGCCTCGCACCCCGAGGTCTGGCGGCACACCGTCGTCCTCATCAACTACGACGAGAACGACGGCTTCTTCGACCATGTACCGCCGCCCGTGCCGCCCGCCGACGACCCCGAGGAGCGCTGGCAGGGACTGCCGACCGGGCTCGGGATCCGGGTGCCGATGCTGGTGATCTCGCCGTGGTCGGTGGGCGGCTATGTCTCCTCCGAGGTGTTCGACCACACCTCCGTGATCCGGTTCCTGGAGAAGTGGACCGGTATCCGCGAGCCCAACATCGGCACCTGGCGCCGTCGCGTCACCGGCGACCTCACCGGCGCCTTCGACTTCAGGCGCGGCCGCCGGCAGCCCGAGGCCGAACAGCCCGGCGCCATCCCGCCGTTCACCGGGCGCTGGCGCCCGCAGCCGCCGCTGGACCAGAAGATGCCCGAGCAGGAGCCCGGCCGCCGCCCGGCCCGCGCCCTGCCGTACCAGCCGGACGCGTACGGGTCCGTACGCGGAGCTGTCTTCCGGCTCCGGGTCGAGAACGGCGGGCGCTCCAGCGTGCCGCTCGCTCTTTATCCGTACGCGGGTGAGTTCGCCGCGCCCCAGCACACCGATGTCGAGGACCGGGCGCTGTGGGAGGTGCCGCTGGCCGGGGACGCGTATGCGTTCACGGTCACCGGGCCGAACGGCTTCCGCCGGGAGTTCGCCGGGCGCGCGCGGGGCGCGGCCGGGGTGACCTCGTCGGTCGACGGGCAGGGGCGGAGCCTGCGTATCGCGCTGCGCAACGACGGCAAGGCGCCGCTGACCTTCACCGTGCGATCGCTCGCGTACGGCGGGGAGCGCCCGCGCAAGATCACCGTCCGCCCGGGGCGCGCCCGCACCGTCGAGCACCGGGCCCATAGTGCGCACGGCTGGTACGACCTGGAGATCACGGCCGCGGGCGACGAGGGCTTCCGGCGCCGGCTGATGGGCCACATCGAGAACGGCCGCGTGAGCGTCTCGGGCTGAACCCGTGCCCGCCCTCCGGTCCCGGGCACCCTCAGAACGTGCTGCCCGAGCTGCCCGGGACCACGTCCTGAGGATGCCCGGGACCACGTCCCGGCGGCGCCCGGGACCACGTCCCGAGCCGTCCGGGACCAAGGGCGGGAAGGCCCGGGCACCCCTGTGGCGATGGGCACGGAACGGACAATGGATCTTTTTCGGGTGCAAGAGGGAGGGTGGAAAGGGCCCGTTGGGTCCCTGTAGGGCACGAGTTCCGCATGGGCTGTTCCCGTACGCAGATCCTCAAAAGCACCCGGGAGCAGCTCCGTGGCAGCACTCGCACGGTGGTGTGTCACGCACCGACTGGCCGCCGTACTGCTCTGGCTCGCCACCTTGGTCGGCGTGGGCGCGGCCGCCGCCGTGGCGGGCACGGCCTACTCCAACGACTACGACGTGCCCGGCACCGAGTCCGGCCGCGCCGCCGCCCTCCTCGAAGAGGGCTTCGCGCACCTCGGCGGCGACACCGACACCATCGTCTGGCACACGGACGAGGGCACGGTGAACGCGGCCGACGTCCAGCAGACGATGACCAGGACCCTGGACAAGGTCGCCGAACTCCCGGGCATCTCCTCGGTCGTGAGCCCGTACCATGCCGCCGGCGCCGGGCAGATCAGCAAGGACGCGCACACCGCGTACGCCGTCGTCACCTTCGACCGGGCCGCGGCCGACGTCGACAAGGCCGATGCCGAAGCCCTCGTCCGTACCGCCGAGGGCGCCGCGTCCGACGGCCTTGAGGTCGAACTCGGCGGCAGTGCGATGGGCCTCACCGAGGCGAAGGGCGGGCACACCGCCGAGATCGTCGGCGTGGTCGTGGCGGCCGTGGTGCTCTTCCTCGCCTTCGGCTCGCTCGCCGCGTCGCTGCTGCCGATCGCGACCGCGCTGGTCAGCGTCGGCACCGCGTACGCCGGCATCGCGCTGCTCGGCCATGTGATGACCGTCGCCGACTTCGCGCCCATGCTGGGGCTGCTCGTCGGCCTCGGCGTCGGCATCGACTACGCGCTGTTCATCGTGACCCGCCACCGCCGCGGCCTGAAACGCGGACTTTCCGTGGACGAGGCCGCGCGCACCGCCGTCGCCACCACGGGGCGCGCGGTGGTGTTCGCCGGCGCGACGGTGTGCATAGCCCTGCTCGGCATGCTGATCCTGCGGCTCGACTTCCTGGGCGGTGTGGCCATCGCCGCCTCGCTGACCGTGGTCCTCACGGTCGCGGCCTCCGTGACACTGCTGCCCGCGCTCCTGTCGTACATCGGCATGCGCGCCCTGAGCCGGCGCGAGCGCGCGCATCTCACCGAGCACGGGCCCGCGCCCGAACTGCCCACAGGGTTCGCGGCCCGCTGGTCGGCCTTCGTCGAGCGGCGGCCCAAGCTGCTCGGCGCGATCGCGCTTGTCCTCATGGCCGCGCTCGCCCTGCCCACGCTCTCGCTCCGCCTCGGCACCTCCGACCAGGGCAACAACGCGCAGTCCTCGACGACCCGGCAGGCGTACGACCTCCTTGCCGAAGGCTTCGGGCCCGGCGTCAACGGTCCGCTGACGCTCGTCGCCGATGTGCACGGAGCCGAGGACAAGTTCGCGCTCGACCGCCTGGCCGGGACGCTCGACGACACGAAGGGTGTCGCGGCCGTCTCCCCGGTCACGTACGACGAGAGCGGCGAGATCGCGCTGCTCACCGTCACGCCGAACTCCGCGCCGCAGTCCGCCGCCACCAGCGAACTCGTCGACGCGCTGCGCACCGAGATCCTGCCGAAGGCCGAGCAGGGCACCTCGCTCGAGGCGTACGTGGGCGGGATCACCGCGAGTTACGACGACTTCGCCGAGGTCATCGTCGCGAAGCTGCCCCTGTTCGTGGGGGTGGTGATCGGCCTCGGATGCGTGCTGCTGCTGCTCGCGTTCCGTTCGATCGGGATACCGCTCAAGGCAGCCGCCATGAACGTCGCCGCCGTGGCCTCGGCCTTCGGCGTGGTGGTCGCGATCTTCCAGTGGGGCTGGGGGAGCGAGCTGCTCGGGCTCGGGCGCGCGGGCCCGATCGAGCCCTTCCTGCCGGTGATCATGGTGTCGGTGCTCTTCGGGCTCTCCATGGACTACCAGGTCTTCCTGGTCAGCAGGATGTACGAGGAGTGGCTGGAGACCGGCGACAACCGGCGCGCGGTCCGGGTGGGCCTCGCGGAGACCAGCCGGGTGATCAACTCGGCCGCGGTGATCATGATTTCGGTCTTCCTGGCGTTCGTCCTCAGTGGTGACCGGGTGATCGCGATGTTCGGCATCGCGCTGGCCGCGGCGGTCGCGCTCGACGCCTTCGTCCTGCGCACGCTCCTTGTCCCCGCGCTGATGCACATGCTGGGCGGGGCGAACTGGTGGCTGCCGAAGTGGCTCGACCGGATCCTGCCGCGGATCAGCATCGAGCCGCCGGAGTGCCGGGGCGTGGTGGTACCGGGGCAGCGTGCGGCCGGGAGCGGTACGGACGTCGGGGCCGGCGCCGGTGAGGCGGAGCTGGCCGGGGAGCGGTGAGCGTCGGCCGGGGCGCGGTGAGGGCCGGGAGCGCCGGCCGGAGCGCGTTAAGGAAGCTCTCAGACGCGGCACCTAGCGTGCGGTTCATGAGCACTGAGATCGAGAAGCGACAGACGGACGACGCGACGTCGCAGGACCGGGACGAGGCGGTCGTGGAGCGCGTCGAGAAGGGCACGGACGAGGGCGTCGACAAGGGTGCGGACGACGGCGTCGGCAAGGGCGCGGTCGAGGGTGCCGAGTCGGCGGGGGACGCCGAGGACGACCTCGGCGCCCTCGACGAGGACGCCCCGGAGCAGATGCCCGCCGCCGGCGTGGGCCAGGGCGCCGCGGCCGTCGTCTCCGCGGCGCTCGGCATCGTCGCGCTCACCGGAAGCTGGGTCGGCACCATCGCCTCCGCGCGTTCCTCCCTGGTCGGACAGCTGGAGACCTCGAGTACCGCGAGCGTCGCCCAGCAGGTCGAGGCGGTGTACGGGGACTCCTGGCACGCCACCGCTCTGGTGGGCGGTGCCTTCGCGCTGCTCGCCCTGCTGGTCGGCGCTTTCGTTCTCGCGCGGCCCGCGTTCGGCGCGCCGGGCCGGGTGGTGCAGGCGCCGTGGATCAAGTCCGTCGCGTGGGCGGGCGTGGCGCTGGGCGTCGTGGGTCTGCTGCTCGCTGTGGCCAAGTACCTGGACCTCTTCATGGGCCTGCCGTCCACCTCCTAGGCAGCCGCCGGGCAAGCCTCTAAGCCGTCTAAGGCCCCGCGGGGCCCCCTCTGCCCCGGGGGGCAGGGCGGTGTTTAGGGGGGGGGGCCCCGGG
>NZ_JAEIMH010000087.1:15844-32458 GCF_016464295.1 Streptomyces sp. N35
CCCCCCCCCCCCCCCCGCCGCCCCCCCCGGGGCCAACCCCAAACCCCCTAACCCCCCCCGGCCCCCCTTTGCACCAAGGGGGCTTAGGGCTGTCTAAGGCGGCTGAGCCGCGGGCCTAAGGCATACGGGCCCCGTAGATGCGGCGTTCTCCCGATGTGGCGGACCCCTCTGGGAAGCGAAAGTTGAGACATCGCAGAGAGCGAGAGGCCGGAAACCGAAACCGGCCGCCGACTCCCAAGGGGAACAAGATGTTCGAGTACGAGATGCAGCAGCTGCGCCAGGCCGACCTCGTCCGCGAGGCCGCTCAGGAGCACCGGGCCAACGAGGCCCGCCGCTTCGGCCGGAATGCGGACAACGACGCCGATGGGCGGGTGAGGCACAGCCCGCGGAGGTTCCGATTCGTACGCGCCGCGTGAGACGCGAGGAATACGCGGATGAACAGGACAGCAGACACCGGCCCCGTCGCCGGCCCGGAGCACGGGGCCGGAGACGGGGCCGCGGCGTCTGACCGTACGGACTGGTCCGCGGCGTCGGTTCGTGCCGACAGGTCCGCGGCGTCCGTTCGTGCCGACAGGTCCGCGGCGTCGGTTCGTGCCGACAGGTCCGCGGCGTCGGTTCGTGCCGACAGGTCCGCGGCGTCCGTTCGTACGGACAGGTCCGTGGCATCAGACCGTACAAACGAGCTGGCCGGGGCCTGGAGGAACGCATCACCGCAGGTGACCGGGGTCATGACCGCGGAGGGTGCCGTGCTGTCGGACCCGCGTGCGATGCTCGGCGCTGTGGAGACCAGGTCCGTCAGTCCGGTGTTCGTCGGCCGCGCAGGTGAATTGACCGTTTTGAACGAAGCGCTCGTCCGCGCCACCGCGGGCGAGCCGCAGGCGTTGCTGCTCGGCGGCGAGGCGGGGGTGGGCAAGACCCGGCTGCTCGAGGAGTTCTGCGCCGCCGCCGCGAAGGACGGCGCGGTCGTGGCGCTGGGCGGCTGCGTCGAAATCGGCGCCGAAGGGCTGCCGTTCGCCCCGTTCTCCGGCGCTTTGCGCTCGCTGCTGCGTCAGCTGCCGGGCGAGATGGCCGCCGCGGCGGCGGGCCAGGAGGAACAACTGGCCAGGCTCCTCCCCGACTTGTCCGATCCGGGACGTGGCGTCCCGGTCCGTGGACAGCAGGGCGAGGAGGAGAGCATGGCCCGCCTCTTCGAACTCACCGTCCGCCTGCTCGAGCGCGTGGCCGCCGAGCGGCCCGTCGTGCTGGTCCTCGAAGACCTCCACTGGGCGGATGCCTCCACGCGCCATCTGCTCACCTATCTCTTCCGTACGCTGCGCAGCGGCCGCCTGGTCGTCATCGCCTCGTACCGCTCCGACGACATCCACCGCCGCCATCCGCTGCGCCCGCTGCTGGCCGAACTCGACCGGCTGCGCACCCTGCGGCGGATCGAGCTCTCCCGGTTCACCCGCGGCGAAGTGCGCCGCCAGCTCGCCGGAATCCTTGCCGCGCAGCCCGAAGAGCCCCTGGTGGAGCGGATATTCGACCGCACCGACGGCAATGCCTTCTTCGTCGAGGAGCTCGCCTGTTCCGACGACGACTGCGACCACGCCCTGCCCGAGACGCTGCGCGATGTCCTCCTCGTACGCGTGGAGGCGCTGCCCGAGCACGCTCAGCGGGTCGTCCGGGTGGTCGCCGAGGGAGGCTCCACGGTCGAGTACGACCTTCTCGCCGCCGTCGCCGGCCTCGGCGAGGACGCGCTGATCGAGGCCCTGCGCGCGGCCGTCGGCGCCAACATCCTGCTCGCCGCACCCGACGGCGACGGCTACCGCTTCCGGCACTCCCTGGTGCGCGAGGCGATCAGCGACGATCTGCTGCCCGGCGAGCGCTCCCGCCTCAACCGCCGTTATGCGGAAGCCCTCGAGGCCGATCCCGCCCTGATCCGCGCCGACGAGCACGCCCCGCGCCTGGCCAGCTACTGGTACTGCGCGAAGGACCCGGCCAAGGCGCTGCCGGCCACGTTGAGCGCCGCTGTCATGGCGCGCCGCCGCTTCGCCTTCTCCGAGCAACTGCGGCTGCTAGAGCGGGCGATGGAGCTCTGGGAACTGGTCGGTGACGAGGTCCGTTCCACGCTGCGGCCCGTCGACTTCACGGAGGCGTACCCGCCCTGTGGCTGCGACCCCGAGACCAAGCCGCTGCAGTACCTGGACCTGATGGCGGAGGCAGCGGTCGCCGGCCGCTTCTGCGGAGAGCGCGAGCGCGCGCTGAAGATCACCAAGCGTGCGCTGCGGCTTCTCGACGAGGACCCTGATCCGCTCCGCGAGGCCTGGTTCTGGAACCAGAAGGGCTGGCTGATGTCCACCCTGGGGCGCAGCGACGGCTGGCCGGAGATCGCCCGCGCCGAGGAGCTCCTGCGCGGTCTCGAACCGTCCGCCGTGCACGCCGAGATCCTCACGCAGCGTGCGACCTGGGGAGCGCTGCACTTCCCGGGACCCGAGACCTTCGTCGCGGCCGAACGGGCCGTGGAGTACGCGCGGATGGTCGGCGCCGAGGACATCGAGACCAACGCCCAACTCACCCTCGGCGGACTCCTGGTGGACTCCGGCCAGGTCGAGGAAGGGCTCGACATGATGCGAACCGTCCACAAGCGCGTCGCGGACGGCCGGCTCACCAAGGACCTCGCCCGGGTGCACACCAATCTTCCGTCCGCGCTCGAAGGTGTCGGCCGTTCGGCCGAGGCGATCGAGTACGGGCGCGAGGGCATCGAGTTCTGCCGCCGCTACGGCCTCGTCGACGCCGAGGCCTGGGTCTGGGCCAACCTCGCCGAGTCCCTGATCAGTTACGGAAAGTGGGACGAGGCGGTCGACGCGGCCGCCCAGGTCGCCACCATCTCCTCCAGCGCGAGGCAGCCACGCACCTCGGCCGGCGAGCGGCTGGCCCGGCTCGCGCTGTACCGAGGCGAGTGGGAGGCCGCAGCCGGCCATCTCGCACACGCCCGAGCCCTCTACGGTCAGCACGACCCTCAGCCCCAGTACACCCTGCCTCTCGTACGCCTCTCCCTGGGCGTCGCGGCCGGAGAGGGCCGCCTCACCGATCTGCGTGCCGAGCTGGCGCAGACCTTGGAGCAGGGGCTCCCGCCGGGCACGCAGCGCTATGCCTGGCCGCTCCTGCTGACCGCGGCGACCGCCGAGGCGGATGCCCGGGGGCTGCCCGCCGCCGAGCCCGGCCGGGCCGAGGCGATCGAGCTGATCCGCCGCGCGGCGAAGGCCGTGGCGACGCCTGTGCCGGTGTGGCGGGCGTACGAGCGGTGGGTACGGGCCGAGCTGCTGCGCGCCGAGGACCGGGCGACGCCCGAGGACTGGGCGGAGGTGGCCGAACCGTTCGAGTCGGTCGAGCGCCCGTACGGCCTGGCCCGCGTCCGGTACCGCCACGCGGAGGCGCTTCTTTCCTCGGGCGCCGACGACGCGGCCCGGGCCCGGGCCACGGATCTGCTGCTCCCGGCCCGGAAGGTGGCGGAGTCCCTGGGCGCGAAACCTCTCGCCGAGGACATAGCCCTGCTCGCCCAGCGAGCCCGCCTCACCCTGACCGGCACCCGGCCGGACCCTGTGCCGGGCCCGGACAACCCCCTGGAAACCCTCGGCCTGACCAGCCGTGAACGCGATGTGCTCGCCCTGGTCGCCGCAGGCCGTACCAACCGCCAGATCGCCGAGTCCCTCTTCATCTCCCCGAAGACGGCCAGCGTCCATGTCTCCAACATCCTGGCGAAGCTGGGCGTGGCGAGCCGCGGGGAGGCGGCGGCGCTGGCGCACCGGCTGCGGTTGTTCTGACCCCCCGGCCCAGGGGTACCCGGAAGTCCCAGCCCGGAGGCGCCAGGAAGACCCGGTCCAAAGGCGCCCGGCAGACCCGGCCGGGGGCGCCCGGCGGACCGGGCCATGACGAAGCGCCGCACGGCGGAGGGGCCGCGAGGAATTTCGGGGCGTCACTCTTCGTTGGCCGGGGAGAGCCCACCCGCGGAGGTGCAGGATGTTCAACCTGATCGAGGAGCTCTTCAACCCCGGCCGCAAGCACACGGACGAGGAACGCAACCGCCTGGCCCTCACCAAGGTGGACATCAACGACGGTGACCCCGGCAAGGGCGAGATCGACCTCAGCTCGGGCAAGGTCGTCATCCGCGTCCCGTCCCAGCCGAAGGAGTAGCCGGCCCGCTCCCCGCTCCCGTCCGCGGCCCGAGCAGTGCGGCGACGAGGCCGGCGCAGAGCACAGCGCGGGCAGGCTCAGCCCGCGGCCGAGGCCGGTGACCGGCGTCCCGACCCGCCCCCCTCTCCCCGCTTACTCCACCTCCACCACCAACACCCGATCATCCCCACCCTCGGGCTCCCCCCGCCCGTCCGTCTCGCTGGTCACCACGTACAGCCGGTTCTCGCCCGCGGCGAGGACCGTGCGCAGGCGCCCGTACTCACCCTCGAAGAAGGACTGAGGCTCCGCGAGTGCCTTCGTGCCGTCCAGGGGGATGCGCCACAGACGTTCGCCGCGCAGGCCCGCCATCCAGATCGAGCCCTCGGCCCAGGCGATGCCGCTGGGGGAGGCGTCGGCGGTCGACCACTGCTCGAGCGGGTTCGCGAACTCCGAGCCCTCGTCGCCCTTGCCCTCCACCTCGGGCCAGCCGTAGTTCTTGCCCGGACCGATCTGGTTCAGCTCGTCCCAGGTGTTCTGGCCGAACTCGGCCGCCCACAGCCGCTGTTCCTTGTCGAAGGCCAGACCCTGCACATTGCGGTGACCCCACGAGTACACGAGCGAGTCCGCCTCCGGATTCCCCGGTGCAGGCTCGCCCTCGGGCGTCATGCGCAGGATCTTGCCGCCGAGCGAGGACTTGTCCTGGGCGAGTCCCGTCTCGCCCGTTTCACCCGTCCCCGCGTACAGCATCTTGTCCGGGCCGAACGCGATCCGCCCGCCGTTGTGAACCGTCCCCTTGGGGATGCCTCGCAACACCGTGTCCGGCGCGCCCAGTTGCTGCCCGGCCGGCTTCTTCTCGTCGTACTGGAAACGCGCGATGCGGTTGTCCGACTCGGTCGTGAAGTACGCGTACACATAGTGGTCCGAGGCGTAGGCGGGGGAGAGGGCGAGCCCCATCAGCCCGCCCTCGCCGGCGGGCGCCACCCCCGGCACCGGTCCGAGCTCGGTCTTCTTCCCGCTCTCCGCGTCGATCCGGGTGATCGTGGCCTCGTCGCGCGAGGAGACGAGCAGGTCTCCCTCCGGCAACGCGGCAAGCCCCCAGGGCGACTTGAGGTCCTCGGTAAGGGTCTTGACCACTTTCGCCGAGCCCTCGGCCGGCGGCAGATCGGGATCTGCGCTGCGCGAAGGCCCACCCGCCTTCCCCGGGCTCGAGGCGGAGTTGCTCTCCTTCGCCGGCGGGTCCTCTCCGTCCCCCGAACAGGCGGAGAGCAGCAGCACGGCGGCGGCCAACACGGCGGGTACTGCGGTTCGTTGCACAGCCGAGGTCCTTTCGACGATCGCGTTCTTACCGTTCATACACCGCTCGCGCCGCCCGGGTTCCCACAACCGGTCCCGAATCCCCGAAGCCGCCGGCGGCCGCCGCGGGGGACCTCCCGCCCTACTCCCAGGACCCCACTCCGGACGGCAGCTCCGCGATCTCCCGCAGATCCCCCTCGCTGAGCCGCACCCCCGCGGCCCCGGCGTTCTCCGCGGCCCAGGCCGCCCGCTTCGTCCCCGGCACCGGCACCACATCCCGGCCCCGGGTGAGCACCCATGCCAGCGCGACCTGTGCGGGCGTGGCCCCGTGCCGCGCGGCGATCCGCCGCAGACCCGCGACGATCGGCTGGTTCGCGGCCATCATCTCGGCGGTGAACCGCGGATGCCTCGCCCGCACATCCTCGGGTTCGAAACCGGAACCGGGTGTCAGCGTCCCCGTGAGAAATCCGTTCCCGAGCGGCATCGCCGCCAGAAATCCCACCCCGCGCGCCGCACACCAAGGCAGCAGCGCGTCGAGCGCCTCCGGCGACCACACCGACAACTCGGCCTCGACCGCGCTCACCGGGAAGACCTGCTGCACCCGCTCCAGTTGGTGGATCGTCGCATCGTGCAGCCGGGACCCGGGCCGCCGCCCGGCCCGTGCCCCCACCGCGCACAGCCCGAGCGAGCGCACCTTGCCGGCGGTCACCAGCTCCGCCATCGCGCCCCAGGTCTCCTCGACGGGCACCTCGGGGTCGGCGCGATGCAGCTGATAGAGGTCGATCACCTCGGTCCCGAGCCGGCGCAGCGAGGCATCGCAGGCCCGTTTCACGTACGAGGGACGGCCGTTGGCGACGATGTGCTGCTCGCCGACCAGGAGCCCCACCTTCGTCGACACGAAGGCCTCCGCCCGCCGCTCCTTCAACACCCGTCCGAGCAGCAGCTCATTGGTGAACGGCCCGTACATATCCGCCGTGTCGAGCAGCGAGACCCCCGCGTCGAGCGCGGTGTGCACGGCCCGCAGCGACTCCTCGCCGTACTGCTGTGAAGCGGTGTACGCCCAGCTCATCGGCATACAGCCGAGCCCGATCGCGCCCACTTCGAGTGCCGCCGCGCCGACCGTCCTGCGCTCCACCTGGCTGTGCCTCCCCTTCGACCGACGGCCCCCAAACTAACCTCCCGCCTCCCGCCCCCACCTCGCGCCCCTGTGCGGATTAGCCTCCTGACCATGACCGCAGACGTATGGCTCCCGTTTCCCGCCGACGACATCGCAGGCCTGCCCGAAGGCCTCGCCTACCACTTCTGGGACGGCGCACCGGACTTCCCGGCCGATCCCGCCGACTGCGCCTTCTACGTGGTCCCCTATATGAAGGGCCCCGAGATCGCCGTACGCCCCATGCCGCGGATGCGGTCGGTGCAGGTCGTGCAGACCCTCTCGGCGGGCGTCGACCACGTACAGGGCGGACTTGGTGATCTGCGCCCCGGCGTACGCCTGTGCAATGCGAGGGGAGTCCACGAGGCCTCCACCGCCGAGCTCACGCTCGCGCTGATCCTCGCCTCGCTGCGCGGAATCCCCGGATTCGTCCAGGGGCAGCAGCAGGAGGAGTGGCGGTCCGGCTTCTATCCCGCGCTCGCCGACAAGTCCGTCCTGATTGTCGGCTACGGCTCGATCGGCGCCGCCATCGAGGACCGGCTCGCGCCCTTCGAGTGCGCGCGGGTGGCGCGCGTCGCGCGCTCCGCCCGCACCACGGAGCGCGGCGTCGTGCATCCGCTCGAGGAACTGCCCCGGCTGCTGCCCGAAGCCGACGTCGTGATCCTCTCCACGCCCCTCACGGAGGCCACCAGGCACCTGGCCGGTGCGGACTTCCTCGCGCGGATGAAGGACGGCGCCCTGCTCGTGAACGTCGCGCGCGGCGGCGTGGTCGACACCAAGGCCCTGCTCACGGAGCTGGAGACGGGCCGTATCCGGGCCGCCGTCGATGTCACCGACCCCGAACCGCTGCCCGCCGGACACCCGTTGTGGCACGCGCCCAACCTGCTGATCAGCCCCCATGTGGGCGGCTCCACCTCGGCGTTCGAACCGCGTGCGAAGCGGCTTCTGGCCGGCCAGCTCACCAAGTTCGCCGCGGGCGAGCCGCTGGACAACGTCGTACTCACCACCGAATAGCGGGCGCACCTGGGGCCTCGCAAGCCCCAGGACCCCCGAACACCCCGCACAGCGGCCGAAGTTCGGACACACTGCACTCAAGTCGTACGGAGCGCCTCCGTCTCGGTACGCTCTGCAACATTTTCCGTGCGTCAGGTCCCCCCAATGCCCCTGGTCGTCACGGAGCGTAGAGGAACTATGTCCCTGAGTGACGAGACTGGTGTATCGTCCCGACTGGGGCTGCGCCGCGCACTGTTCGGCGCCGGGAAACCGCCGGGACAGGACAGGGAATCCGCCCGGAGAGCACAGCGTGTGCCGGAGACGCCGGGGACACACGGAAGGCACCGAACTGCGAGGGGGGCGACGGGCGATGCACGGCCTATGGGCGATCATTCCTACGCGGCGGGACCGCCGACGACGACCCTCGCATGTGCCGACGGGCTGCAGACCGATGAGCCGGACGCCGGATGCGAGCATGCGGCCGCCGCGGCCGACGAGGCCGGTCCGGGCGGCGCGGTGAGCACCCCGGGGGTGCTGATGAACCGCCGTGTCGCGCCGTGCGGCAGGTCGGGACTCGTGTCCCAGCTGGTGCTCGCGGTGATCTGCGCCGGCTATGCGGTCGGCTCCGCCCTCGGCTGGGGATCCGCGCAACTCGCGCTGATCATGGGCGACTTCGGCCTCAGCATCGCCGCGGCCACCGCGGCCGTCTCCTGCTTTCTCTACGGCCGCAGCAGCGAGAGCCGTTTTCGACCCGCCTGGCTCCTGTTCGCGCTCTCGTCCGCGATGGCGGCGCTCGGCAACGCGGTCTGGGGCTGGTACGAGGTGGTGCTCGGCATCGAGGTGCCGAGCCCCAGCATCGCCGATCTGTTCTTCCTCTGCTTCGCGCCGCCCGCGATCGTCGGACTCCTGGTCCTGGCCAAGAGGCCCGTCACGCGCGCCGGTTGGGTCTGCCTCGGCCTGGATTCCTGGCTGATCGGCGGCTCGCTGCTCACCCTGTCCTGGAGCCTGGCGCTCGCGCACAACTCCCAGGTCGACGGCCGCAGCGTCGCGCACGCGGCGCTCAACCTCGCGTACCCCCTGCTCGACATCGTGCTCGTCAGCATGGTGCTCGCGCTGCACTTCCGGCGCTCCTCGGCCAACCGCTCGGCGATCAACACCGCGATCGCCGCCCTCGCGCTGACCGTGATGTGCGACGCGCTGTTCACCTCGCCGCTGCTCAAGCAGACCTACCGCTCGGGCGAGCTGCTCGACGCCGGCTGGTTCGCGGGCTCGCTGCTCCTCGCGTACGCGCCGTGGGTGTCGACCCGGCCGGGGCAGCCCGTCGAGTACCCCCGTGTGGTGCGGCGCAGCAGTCAGCAGCGCGGCATCGGCGGCTCGCTCTCCGCGCTCACGCCCTATCTGGCCGCCGCCGTCTGCACGTTGGGCATCCTCTACAACACCATCGACGGCCGCAGCGTCGACCGCGTGGTGCTCTTCACGGCCTGCACGGTGGTGCTGGCCCTGGTCGTACGCCAGGCCATCATGCTCGTCGACAACATGACGCTCACCCAGGAACTGGCCCAGAAGGAGAACCACTTCCGCTCCCTGGTCCAGGGCTCCAGCGATGTGATCATGATCGCCGCGCCCAGCGGCATACTGCACTACGTCAGCCCGGCCGCCTCGGGCGTCTGGGGGCGCAGCGCGGAGGAGCTCAAGGGCTCGGAGCTGGCCGACCTCATCCATCCCGAGGATCTCGGCCGCGTCGCCCACGAGATCCGCCGCTTCCTCACGGCGAGCCCGCTCGAGGAGCCCACCACCCGGATCGAGTGCCGCTTCAAGTCCGGCTCCGGCGACTGGCTGAACGTGGAATCGACGGTCAACCGCCACCAGGGCGGCGGTCTGCTCTTCAACAGCCGCGACGTGACCGAACGGGTCCGTCTGCAGGCCCAGTTGCAGCACAACGCCGAGCACGACCCGCTCACCGACCTGCCCAACCGCGCGCTGTTCACCAAGCGGGTGGGTCAGGCCCTGCACGGCCGCCGGGCCACCGACCGCGGCACCGCCGTGCTCTTCATCGATCTCGACGGCTTCAAGGCGGTCAACGACCGGCTCGGCCATCAGGCGGGCGACGACCTGCTGGTCCAGGCCGCCCGCCGCCTCGAGGAATCCGTACGACAGGGGGACACCGCGGCCCGTCTCGGCGGCGACGAGTTCGCGGCCCTGATCCTCGGCGACGGCAGCCGCGACAGTGCGGCACGCGAGCGCCATATCCACGAGCTCGCCGACCGCCTCCGGCTCACCCTCTCGCAGCCGTACGAGGTGGACGGCAGCAATGTCCGGGTGGCCGCCTCGATCGGTGTCGCCTTCGCCGAACCGGGCATCACCGCGGGCGATCTGCTGCGCAACGCGGACCTGGCGATGTACCGGGCGAAGGCCGCGGGCAAGGGCCGTGTGGTGATGTTCGCGCCCCAGATGAAGGCCGAGGTCGTCCGCAAGGCCGAGCTGGCCACGCGGCTGCGATCGGCCCTGCACGAGGGCGAGTTCGCGCTCCTGCACCAGCCGGTGGTACGGCTCGACACCGGACGGATCACCGCGGTCGCCGCCCAGGCGCGGTGGCGCAGCGCGCAGGGCATCCTGTTCACCCCGGCCGAGTTCCTCCGGGTCTCCGAGGACAACGACCGCACCGCGGAGCTGGGCCGCTGGCTGCTCGAAGAGGCCGTCGAACAGGCCGCCGAGCGGGGCGCCACCGGGCACGCGGTCCCCGTGGCCGTACGGATCAGCGCGGCCCGGCTGCTCGACCGCTCCATGCCGATGGGGACCGTGGAAGCGCTCCTGACCCGGTACGGGCTGCCTTCGGGTGCGCTGATCATCGAGCTCTCCGACCACGATCCGCGGATCCCGTTCGACGAGCTGGAGCGCCGGCTCACCGCACTGTCCCGGCTCGGTGTCCGGATCGCCCTGGACGGCTTCGGCAACGGGTATGCGGCCATCACCGCACTGCGCCGGCTGCCCGTCGACGTACTGAAACTCGACCGCTCCCTGGTCGAGGGAGTGGTGGAATCGGCCAGACTGCACAAGATCACCAGCGGTCTTCTGAAGATCGCGGGGGACCTGGGACTGCAGTCCGTGGCCGAGGGGGTCGATCTGCCCGAGCAGGTGGTGGCGCTGCGCGCGATGGGCTGTACCCACGGGCAGGGCATGGCCTTCTCCGGCCCCCTCGACGAGTACCGGCTGCGGCGCGCTCTGGCCGCCGGGCACTACCCGTTGCCGCACGGTCCGATCGAGCCCGTGTTCGCAGGGGGGACGGTTGTCCGCTCACATAATGAGACGGCCGTCCCACCCACTTGACAGTGCCAGGGCGCTGGAGAGAGGGTCAGTGCCATGCGCACCCGAATTCTCGTACTTGGACAGCGCGTCGGCTGAAGCTGAGTCGTCAGAAACGCTCAGCGACCGTCACCGACGCGCTCCCCTCGCTTGCCTCCGGGCACGAGGGGTTTTTTGTTGCACAGGCACCGCCAGTAAGTTCGACAAACCTCGCATAACCACCCTCAGCATCGAGAAGAGACGCCGATGACCGAGCAGGCCACCGGGGCCCATCCGCAGCCGCGGCCCCGATCCTCTGGACAGCAGCAGACCGCCCCCGTCGAGCACCTCACGGGCGCGCAGTCCCTTATTCGTTCGCTCGAGGAAGTCGGGGCCGAGGTCGTATTCGGTATCCCTGGCGGCACGATCATGCCCGCCTACGACCCGCTGATGGACTCCACGAAGGTCCGGCACGTCCTCGTCCGCCACGAGCAGGGCGCGGGCCACGCCGCAACGGGTTACGCGCAGGCCACCGGCAAGGTCGGTGTCTGTATGGCGACCTCGGGTCCGGGCGCCACCAACCTGGTGACCGCGATCGCGGACGCCCACATGGACTCGGTGCCCATCGTCGCCATCACCGGTCAGGTCAACTCGAAGAACATCGGCACCGATGCCTTCCAGGAAGCCGACATCGTGGGCATCACCATGCCGATCACGAAGCACAACTTCCTGGTCACCAAGGCCGAGGACATCGCGCACACCATCGCGGAGGCGTTCCACATCGCCTCGACCGGACGCCCCGGCCCCGTCCTCGTCGACATCACCAAGGACGCGCAGCAGGCGAAGACGACCTTCAGCTGGCCGCCGCAGACGGACCTGCCCGGCTACCGCCCGGTGACCAAGCCGCACGCCAAGCAGATCCGCGAGGCCGCGAAGCTGATCAGCCAGGCCAAGCGCCCCGTCCTGTACGTCGGCGGCGGTGTCATCAAGGCCGGCGCGACCGCCGAGCTGAAGGTCCTCGCCGAGCTCACCGGAGCGCCCGTCACCACCACGCTGATGGCGCTCGGCGCATTCCCCGACAGTCACCCGCTGCACGTCGGAATGCCGGGCATGCACGGTGCGGTCACCGCCGTCACCGCGCTGCAGAAGTCGGACCTGCTCATCGCCCTGGGCACCCGGTTCGACGACCGCGTCACGGGCAAGCTGGACAGCTTCGCCCCGTACGCGAAGATCATCCATGCGGACATCGACCCCGCCGAGATCGGCAAGAACCGCGAGGTCGACGTCCCGATCGTGGGCGACGCCCGCGAGGTCATCGCCGATCTCGTCCAGGCGATCCAGGCCGAGCACACCGAGGGCAACTCCGGTGACTACAGCGCCTGGTGGGAGGACCTGAACCGCTGGCGCGAGACCTATCCGCTCAGCTACGACCAGCCCGAGGACGGCTCGCTCGCCCCGCAGCAGGTCATCGAGCGGATCGGCAAGCTCGCCCCGAAGGACACGATCTTCGCCGCGGGCGTGGGCCAGCACCAGATGTGGGCCGCGCACTTCATCGACTACGAGCAGCCCGCGACCTGGCTCAACTCCGGCGGCGCCGGAACCATGGGCTATGCGGTCCCGGCCGCGATGGGTGCGAAGGCCGGCCAGCCGACCCGTACGGTCTGGGCGATCGACGGCGACGGCTGCTTCCAGATGACCAACCAGGAGCTGGTCACCTGCGCGCTGAACAACATCCCGATCAAGGTCGCCATCATCAACAACGGCGCCCTCGGCATGGTCCGCCAGTGGCAGAACCTCTTCTACGACGGCCGCTACTCCAACACCGTCCTGCACGGCGACAAGACGAACCACACCACCGGTTCGCAGGTCGGGGCCAGCGAGGAGCGGAGCAAGGGCACGCGCGTCCCCGACTTCGTGAAGCTCTCCGAGGCCATGGGCTGTGTCGCCTTCCGCTGCGAGGACCCGGCCGACCTCGACGCCGTCATCCAGAAGGCGAACGAGATCAACGACCGTCCCGTCGTGATCGACTTCATCGTCCACGAGGACGCCCAGGTCTGGCCGATGGTCGCCGCCGGCACCTCCAACGACGAGGTCATGGCAGCCCGCGACGTCCGGCCGGACTTCGGCGACGGCGCGGACGACTGAGAACGAGAGACGGAAAAGGAAGACAGACGCCATGTCCAAGCACACGCTCTCCGTCCTCGTGGAGAACACCCCCGGCATCCTCGCCCGGATCGCCGCGCTGTTCTCGCGCCGCGGCTTCAACATCGACTCGCTCGCGGTGGGTGTCACCGAGCACCCCGACATCTCCCGCATCACCATCGTGGTCAACGTCGAGTCCCTGCCGCTCGAACAGGTCACCAAGCAGCTCAACAAGCTCGTCAACGTGCTGAAGATCGTCGAGCTGGAGCCCGGCTCGGCCGTCGCCCGTGAACTCGTTCTGGTGAAGGTGCGCGCCGACAACGAGACCCGCTCGCAGATCGTCGAGATCGTGCAGCTGTTCCGCGCCAAGACCGTGGACGTCTCGCCCGAGGCCGTCACGATCGAGGCCACCGGATCCAGCGACAAGCTGGAGGCCATGCTCAAGATGCTGGAGCCGTTCGGCATCAAGGAGCTCGTCCAGTCCGGCACCATCGCCATCGGCCGCGGCTCGCGCTCCATCACGGACCGCTCGCTGCGCGCGCTCGACCGCAGCGCGTAGGCCCTGTCCGCGAAGACCGGACCGCATCGTAAGACCGTCAGACCCCTTACCCCCCGCCCGCCGTACGGTGGGACGCAACACCAGTACACCGAGGAGATTTCCAGTGGCCGAGCTGTTCTACGACTCCGACGCCGACCTGTCCATCATCCAGGGCCGCAAGGTCGCGGTCATCGGATACGGCAGCCAGGGCCACGCCCACGCGCTGTCCCTGCGTGACTCGGGCGTCGACGTCCGCGTCGGTCTGCACGAGGGCTCCAAGTCCAAGGCCAAGGCCGAGGAAGAGGGCCTGCGCGTGGTGACGCCCGCCGAGGCCGCCGCCGAGGCCGACGTCATCATGATCCTCGTCCCGGACCCGATCCAGGCCAAGGTCTACGAGGAGTCCATCAAGGACAACCTCAAGGACGGCGACGCCCTGTTCTTCGGCCACGGCCTGAACATCCGCTTCGGCTTCATCAAGCCCCCGGCCGGCGTCGACGTCTGCATGGTCGCCCCGAAGGGCCCGGGCCACCTGGTGCGCCGTCAGTTCGAGGAGGGCCGCGGCGTTCCGTGTATCGCGGCCGTCGAGCAGGACGCGACCGGCAAGGCCTTCGCGCTCGCCCTCTCGTACGCGAAGGGCATCGGCGGCACCCGCGCCGGCGTCATCAAGACCACCTTCACCGAGGAGACCGAGACCGACCTGTTCGGTGAGCAGGCCGTGCTCTGCGGTGGCGCCTCCGCGCTGGTCAAGGCGGGCTTCGAGACGCTGGTCGAGGCCGGCTACCAGCCCGAGATCGCGTACTTCGAGTGCCTGCACGAGCTGAAGCTCATCGTCGACCTCATGTACGAGGGCGGCCTGGAGAAGATGCGCTGGTCGATCTCCGAGACCGCCGAGTGGGGCGACTACGTCACCGGCCCGCGGATCATCAACGACCAGACCAAGGTCGAGATGAAGAAGGTCCTCGCGGAGATCCAGGACGGCACCTTCGCCAACAACTGGATGAAGGAGTACCAGGACGGTCTGCCGAAGTACAACGAGTACAAGAAGCAGGACGAGAGCCACCTCCTGGAGACCACCGGCAAGGAGCTGCGCAAGCTCATGAGCTGGGTCGACACCGAGGCGTAAGCCGTACGGCGAAGGGGCCGGACCTCATGGGTCCGGCCCCTTCGTACAAGATCTGGACACGTTCCGAAGGGAACTGGACACGCTGTCCAGCCACGTCCGAGTGATCCTTACGCTCTGGCGGATTTGGGGACCAAAGTCCCCACTACACTGCTCAACTACATACGCGTCAGGCCCACAGCGTCGTGCGTCTTCCACGCGGCTCATCCACCGCCTGCGGCCACGGGACGGCCGCCTGCACTGGAACATGCGAGGACTCACGTGAGCACTGCTGCCACCGGCAAACCTGTCGTACTCATCGCTGAAGAGCTGTCGCCCGCGACCGTCGACGCGCTCGGTCCGGACTTCGAGATCCGCCACTGCAACGGCGCGGACCGGGCCGAACTGCTGCCCGCCATCGCCGAGGTCGACGCGATCCTCATCCGCTCGGCCACCAAGGTCGACGCCGAGGCGATCGCCGCCGCCAAGAAGCTGAAGGTCGTCGCCCGCGCCGGCGTCGGTCTGGACAACGTCGATGTCTCGTCCGCCACGAAGGCCGGCGTGATGGTCGTCAACGCGCCGACGTCCAATATCGTCACCGCCGCCGAGCTCGCCTGCGGCCTGCTCGTCGCCACCGCGCGCAACATCCCGCAGGCCAACACCGCGCTCAAGAACGGTGAGTGGAAGCGCTCGAAGTACACCGGCGTCGAGCTCAGCGAGAAGACCCTCGGTGTCGTCGGCCTCGGCCGTATCGGCGTCCTGGTCGCCCAGCGCATGTCGGCCTTCGGCATGAAGGTCGTCGCGTACGACCCGTATGTCCAGCCCGCGCGCGCCGCGCAGATGGGCGTGAAGCTCCTGACCCTCGACGAGCTGCTCGAGGTCGCCGACTTCATCACCGTGCACCTGCCCAAGACCCCCGAGACCCTCGGTCTCATCGGCGACGAGGCGCTGCACAAGGTCAAGCCTTCGGTGCGCATCGTGAACGCCGCGCGCGGCGGGATCGTCGACGAGACCGCGCTGTACTCGGCGCTCAAGGAAGGCCGCGTCGCCGGCGCCGGTCTCGACGTGTACGCGAAGGAGCCCTGCACGGACTCCCCGCTCTTCGAGCTCGACCAGGTCGTCTGCACCCCGCACCTCGGCGCCTCCACGGACGAGGCGCAGGAGAAGGCCGGTATCGCCGTCGCCAAGTCGGTGCGCCTCGCGCTTGCCGGCGAGCTGGTGCCGGACGCGGTCAACGTCCAGGGCGGGGTCATCGCCGAGGACGTACGCCCGGGTCTGCCGCTCGCCGAGAAGCTCGGCCGGATCTTCACCGCGCTCGCCGGCGAGGTGGCCGTCCGCCTCGACGTCGAGGTCTACGGCGAGATCACGCAGCACGACGTCAAGGTGCTCGAACTCTCCGCGCTCAAGGGCGTGTTCGAGGACGTCGTCGACGAGACGGTGTCCTACGTGAACGCGCCGCTGTTCGCGCAGGAGCGCGGTGTCGAGGTGCGCCTGACCACGTCGTCCGAGTCGCCCGACCACCGCAATGTGGTCACCGTGCGCGGCACGCTCTCGGGTGGCGACGAGGTGGCCGTGTCCGGCACCCTCGCCGGTCCCAAGCACCACCAGAAGATCGTCGGCATCGGTGAGCACGAGATCGAGCTGGCCCTCGCGGACCACATGGTCGTGCTGCGCTACGCGGACCGTCCGGGTGTCGTCGGCACGGTCGGCCGCGTGCTCGGCGAGGCCGGGCTCAACATCGCGGGTATGCAGGTCTCGCGCGCCGAGGAGGGCGGCGAGGCGCTCGCCGTCCTGAGCGTGGACGACACGGTGCCGCAGAACGTCCTCACCGAGGTCGCCGAGGAGATCGGCGCGACGTCGGCGCGGTCCGTCAACCTCACCTGATCGCTTTCCTGTAGCGCACGAGGGGGGGTTCACCCACCCGGGGACCGGCCCCCCGCGCCGCGCCCGGGTCCTTCAGGG
>NZ_JAEIMH010000087.1:32468-38711 GCF_016464295.1 Streptomyces sp. N35
GGGCGGCGCGGGCGCGCCCCCCCGCGGGGGCCGTCCCCCCCCCCCCCTCGCTTCGCCGGGCTCTTACAGGGAGGTGGTGGTCTCCGGCTCGATCAGGCCCTCGCGGTAGGCGATGCCCACGGCTTCGGTGCGGCTCGCGGCCCCCAGCTTGGCGAGGATGTTCGAGACATGGACGCTCGCCGTCTTGCCGCTGATGAACAGCTCCTCGCCGATCTGACGGTTGGTACGCCCCCGGCCGAGCAGCCGCAGCACATCGCTCTCCCGCGCGGTGAGGGCGGCGATACGGTCCGCCGGCGCCGACGCGTCGGCGAGGCGGCCCCGGCGGATCAGCGCGTCCACGGCCTCGCGCAGCGGTCCGGCGCCGAGCCGCTCGGCCGTGTCCCGGGCCGCGCGCGCCTGCTCGCCGGCCTCTTCGCGCCGGTCGGCGGTGAGCAGGGCCTGAGCGAAACGCCACTGGCATCGGGCCAGTTCGTACGGATCGCCATAGCCGAAGGCCGTCACGGCCCGCTCCCACGCCGCCACATCCGGACCGGTGGCGGCGCGCAGCGACTCGGCCTCGGCGCGCGCCAGCCAGGCCAGGCCCTCGGGCCCGTGCTCGGTTCCCGACTCTCCCTGGGCGGGCGGCGGCCGCGCCAGCTCCACCGGCTCGGCCGCGGGTCCCCCCCCACGGTCGGGGGCCCCGGGGGCCCCCGGTGTTCGGCGCCCGCGTCGTCACCGGAGAGCCGTGACTCCTCCGCCCGGTCCGCGACCGCCGACAGGGCCAGCGCGGCCAGCCGCACCGCCACATCGGGCCGGTCGACGCCCGAGCCTTCCGCGAGCGCCTCGACCGATGCGTGCAGCTGCCGTACGCAGGCCTCGGCGTCACCGCGCAACGCCGCGGCATCGGTCAGGACGACACTCGCGACCAGCATCGCCATCCAGTCGGAGGTGCTGCCCTCGAACAGGGCGCGCGCGGTGCCCACGGCCCGGTCGAACTCGCCGCGCGCGAGGGCGACGTACAGCGCGGGAGCGGTCGCGAACCCGCCTGCCTCCGGGAGCAGTTCGGAATCCGCGGCGGCCGCCCGCGCGCATTCGTCCCAGCGGCCGAGCGTGTAGAGCAGCAGGGACTGCATATAGCGCAGCTCCAGACCGTACGGGGAGGAGAGCAGACCCGCGCGACGGGCGAGGCCGAGCCCTTCGCCGCTCCAGGCCAGGCAGGCGTCCAGATCCCCGGACTCGTAACAGCCGATCGCGACGTTGTAGAGCGCCCGCATCTCCACCGGGAGATTTCCGGCGGCGCGGGCCAGCTCACGGGCCCCGCGCAGCCTGTCCCGGCCCTTCTCGGAACTCCGGTTGTGCTCTTCCATACCGACCAGCGAGATCATCAAGTCGGCCTGGGCGTCGCTCAGTCCGAGCCGCTCCGCGGCGTCGAGCGCCTGCCGGCCGACGCGCTCGGCGTCCTCGTCCCGCCCCACGTACCGGGCCGCCATGACATGGGTCGCGGCCGCCCACACCCAGGTGGGCGACGGCGGCTCGGCCGGGATCAGGGACAGTGCCTCGGTGCTGTACGTGAAGGCGGCCTTGAGGTGATCGATCCGCAGGAGCCTGAACGCGAGGGTGTAGCGGATCCGGGCGGCGAGTTCGGAGTCGGAGTCCGCGCCGGTCTGGGCGAGCGCGGAGCGGGCGAGCTGCACGCCGCGATGAGGGTCACCGGCGTGGGCGGCGGCGGCCGAAGCGCGCAAGGTGAGGCTGACCGCGTCGCCGGCCTCGGGGCGGGCGGCCGCGTCGACCGCGGTCCACAGGTCGAGCGCGGCCTCGAGATGGCGCAGCTCCTCGGCGGGCGCGCCGACGCCCTTGGCGTGGTCGGCGGCCTCCAAGGAGGCCGTCAGGGCATCGGGCAGGTCGTGGCTCTCGCGCGAGTGATGGGCGCGCTCCGCGGCGCTCTGCCCCGAACGGTCCTCCCGGGCAAGGAGCTTGGCGAACACCCCGTGCAGCCTGACCCGCTCGCCGGGCAGCAGGTCCGCGTACGCGGCCTCGCGGATGAGGGCGTGCCGGAACGAGTACGTCGCATCGTCACCCGGTACGAGCAGCTGTCGCCCGACCGTCTCGCGCAGCGCCGACTCCAGCTCCTCCTGCGGCAGTTGGACGGCGTCGCGCAGCAGGTCGTGACCGACCGTGCGGCCCGCCACGGCCGCGGTGCGCAGCACTTGCTGGGCGGTGTCCGTCAGTTGCTCGATCCGGATGAGCAGCACATCGACCAGGCTGCCAAGGCCGCCCAGGTCACCCGGACCGCCCTGGTCGCCGGGCATCGCGGGGGAGCCGGGGTCGCCGTCGCCGGGCAGCGCGGCGAGCAACTCCTCGGCGTAGAAGGCGTTCCCCTCGGCACGTTCGACGATGCGGCCGACCGTGCTGTCGGAGAGCGGGCCCGTGCGCAGCCCGCGCACGAGCCGCGCCACGTCCGCGTCGCCCATCGGGCGCAGCTCCAGGCGGTCGACGGCGGGCAGCCGGATCAGCTCGGCGAGCAGGGGGCGCAGCGGGTGGCGGCGGTGCAGATCGTCCGAGCGGTACGAGGCGAGAATCGCGAGGCGGCGGGGCGGGCCGCCGGGCACGGGCCGCTGGAGCACGCCCCGGCTGAGCAGGAAGCGGAGCAGATCGCGGGAGGACTGGTCCGCCCAGTGGAGGTCCTCGATGACAAGGAGCAGCGGAGCCTGTTCGGCCAGCTCGGCGAGGAGCGCGGTGACGCCCTCGAAGAGCTGGAGGCGGCTGCCGGGGTCCTGTGCGGAGCCGGTCCCGGAGGCCGCGCCCAGCAGCCGGTTCACCGCGGGGTGCGCGGCGAACGCGGGGGCGAACCGTTCGTCGGCGGCCGCCGCGCCGAGGAGCTCCGTGAACGGGAGGTAGGGCAGGCCCACGTCCCCGAGGTCCATGCAGTGGCCGGTCAGGACGGTGGTGCCGGTGGCGGCGGCGTGCGCGGCGGCCTCGGTCAGGGTGCGGGTCTTGCCCACACCCGCGTCGCCGGCCACGAGGACGGCGCGGGGGTCGCCGGATGCGGCCCGGTCCACCACGCCGGTGAGCCGGGCCAGTTCGTCCGCCCGGCCGATGAACGGCGTATCGAATATCTGAGCCACTCGCCCATCCTGGCATGTGCGGCGTGGTGGGCTGCAGGGAATTCCGGGTGGGGGCGCCTGCGGGTGGCTGTTTCCGCGCCCCGCCCCTTCCGCGCCCCGCCCCTTCCGCGCCCCGCCCCTTCCCCGCCCCACCCTTCCCCGCCCCACCCTTCCCGGTTCCGCCCCGGAGCCCCCCATCCGGACTCCGTTCGATCTGCTCAGACGCCGGAGGGGCTGAGTTCCACCACCCGCACCCGCCGCAGCGCCGCCGAAGCCGCCAGCGCCGCGCCGATCAGGAGCACCATCGCCGCCACCGCCGCGACGTGCATCCCGCTGGTGAAGGCCTCCCGTGCCGTGGTCAGCAGGGCCGTGCCCGCGCGCTCGGGCAGTTCCTGGGCCACCACCGTCGCTCCGCCGAGCGTTTCGCGGGCCACAGCCGGGGCCGCGTCCGGCATCCGGGCGTGGTACACCGCGTTACCGATCGAGCCGAGCAGCGCCATGCCGATCGCCCCGCCGAACTCATTGCCCGTCTCGACGAGCGAGGAGGCGCTGCCCGCCCGCTCGGCCGGTGCGGCACCGAGCGCCAGGTCGGTCAGCTGGGAGCCGACGATCACGGCACCGCTCGCGAGGACACCCGCGGCGACCAGGACGACCCACAGCGAGTCTGTACCGACGAACAGGAGGAGGGCGAAGCCCGCGGCCGAGATCAAAAACCCCGTGGCGACGACATGCGCCCGGTTCATGCCGCGCTGCACGAGCACGGTCGCGACGGGCGCGGCGAAGCCGATCAGTACGGACGGCAGCAGGGCCCAGAGCGCGGATTCCATCGCGGACATCCCGAGCACGGACTGCAGGTACTGCGTCGTGAAGTACGCCGAGCCCATCATCGTCAGGGACGAGATCAGGATCAGCGAGATGGCCGAGCCGAAGCCGTTGCGGCCCCGGAAGAGGGCGGGCGAGATCATCGGCGATGCGGCGGTCCGCTGACGGTGCACGAACAGCGCGGCGAAGACGAGCCCGACCGCCACCGAGGCCACGTAGGAGAGCTCGATGCCCTCGGCGGCGATCTCCTTGAGGCCGTAGACGACCGGCAGTACGGCGGCCATCGACAGCGGCACGCCGATCCAGTCGAAGCGCCCGGGATCCGGGTCCTTGAACTCGGGGATCAGGACCGGCGCGAGGACGAGAAGCAGCACCATCGCGGGCAGGTTGACCAGGAAGATCGAGCCCCACCAGAAGTGCTCGACCAGGATGCCGCTCATCACCGAACCGAGCGCGACACCCGAGACCAGCACGGTCTGCCAGATGCCGATCGCCTTGGCGCGCTCACCGGCATTGCGGAACATGTTCCTGATCAGCGCCATCGTCGACGGCATCAGGGTGGCGCCGCCGATCCCGAGCAGCGCGCGGGCGGCGATCAGCGTCTCCGCGCTGTCGGCGTACGCCGCGAGCACCGAGGCCGCCCCGAAGGCCGCGGCCCCCGTCATCAGCAGCCTGCGCCGTCCGATCCGGTCGCCGAGCGAGCCCATGGTGATCAGCAGGCCGGCCAGGACGAAGGCGTAGATGTCGAACATCCACAGCTGCTGGGTGCCGGTCGGCTCCAGATCGGCGGTGATCGAGGGGATGGCGAAGTAGAGGACCGAGACGTCCATGGACACCAGCATCAGGGCCAGCATCAGGACCCCGAGTGCCGTCCATTCCTTGCGAGTTGCCCGCTCGGGTGCCGGGTCGTGGGTCGTGGTGGTGCCCGGTGAGTTCGTCATGGCAGCGACTGTACGTACGTCCTAAACGCTTGTCTAGTACGAGTGTGTAAAACGGTCGTCTTGTACGTGCGTCTGCGCGCTGGGTAGGCTGTCCCGCATGGGACACCGTGAGGATCTGCTCGAAGGCGCGAAGCGCTGTCTGCTGGCCAAGGGCTTCGTGCGCACCACGGCGCGCGACATCGTCAAGGAGTCGGGGACGAATCTCGCGTCGATCGGCTATCACTACGGGTCGAAGGACGCGCTGCTCGCGGAGGCGTACATCGCGCTGGTCAGCGGGGCGTCCGACGACTGGGAGCAGGCGAGCTTCGCGACGCCGCCCGGTTCGCTCGAGCGCTTCGAGGAGGTCTGGGGCGGGGTCGTCGCGACCATGAAGGAGCCGGACTCCGTATGGCGGCTCAGCATCGAGATCATCGCGATGGGCGACCAGATGCCCGCCGTACGGGACTACTTGGCGAAGGCGCAGTCCGAGGGCGGGCGGGGGTTCATCGCGATGCTGATGGGCGTCGAGGAGTCCACGGTCTCCGATGACGAGGTCGCGACGCTGGGCAAGTTCCTCACGACGCTGATGACCGGGCTCATCGCCCAGTACTCGTTCGCACCGGAGACGGCGCCGAGCGCACAGGAGCTGACGGAGGGGCTGCGCCGCGTGATCAAGGCGGCGGGCGCCGCGTCGTAGGAGCCCTCAACTCCCTTGCAGGCGCGCCGCCTTGAGCGCCATGTGCAGCAGCAGCCGGTCCTCGCCGTCGTCCAGGTCGAGGCCGGTGAGCTGCTCGATGCGCGAGAGCCGGTAGTAGAGCGTCTGCCGGTGGATGCCGAGCGCCGCCGCGGTCCGTCCGGCCTGGCCCGCGTGGTCGAGGAACACCTCGGCGGTGTGGGCGAGTTCGGGGTGCCGCAGCAGCGCGGTGACCGCCGGGTCCTGCGCGGCGCCCGCCGGCAGGGCGGTCAGCAGGCGGTACGGGCCGAGCGCGGACCACTCGGCGATCGCCGCCACGCTTTCCTTCGTACGCGGGGACTTGGCGTGGCCGGCCAGGTGCCGCGCGGCAGCGGTACGTGCGGCGGCGAGCGCCTCGCGCCAGGCCTCCGGCAGTTCGGCGAGCCCGCGGCGCGCGCCCCCGATACCGGCCGAGGCACCCGCGGGAGCCGTGGTGAGCAGGCGCGTCGCCGTCGAGTGGGCGGGGGAGAGGGCGTCGGTGGCGCGGACCCGCACCAGGGCGGCGAACATCGTCGGCCCTTCGTCGTCCGCGGCCGGCGGGACGGTGCAGGCGGCGACGGTGCCGGGCGGGCGGGTCCCCTGTTCCTTGGCGCCCGGCCAGGGGGTGGCGCAGGCGACGGCGGGCAGATCGTCGGCGCCGGGCCCCCGGGCGGCCCGCAGCGCGGCCACCCCCACGGCCCGCCGC
>NZ_JAEIMH010000088.1:0-29475 GCF_016464295.1 Streptomyces sp. N35
GCGCCCGCGCGGTCGGGCCCCGCTCGGTCGACGAGCGCGAGGCGCAGTGAGCGGGCAGGCAGCGAGGCGGGCGGCGCGCCAGGGGTCAACCGCGGTGCGTGGACCGCGGGTTCGGCGTCCCGGGTGAGGCCGCGGAGCAGTGCGCCGGCGGCGAGGATCGCGAGCCCGGCCGCATCGCAGGGCGCGGGTGCGGCGCACAGGGCGGTGGACGGGTCCAGGTGCAGATGCCCATGCGTGTCGTCGAGGTCGCGCAGCCAGGTCGTGGCGCAGAGGATCTCGGTGCCCGCGTCGATGGTCATGCCGTGCCAGGTGAACGGGGAGAGGACGCGGTGCCTGGTGGCGCTCAGCGGCGGGTAGTGGCGCAGCGCCTCGGAGACGGCCTGCTCCACGGGGTCCGCGGCGGGCTGCCGCGGCTGTCCGGCCATCAGGGCGAGCGCCTGCGCGGCCGTCTCGGTGAGTGCCTGCGTCACGACCTGGAGCGCGTGCTCCACGGCCGTCTCGCCGACCGGCGCGTACGCCGCGTACAAGGGGAGACGGCGGTGCAACGCAGCCTTGCGGGCCTCGTGTTCCTCCTCGTCGGCGGCGTGCACCGTGGCGTCCAGGATGTCGCTGATGAGGGCGTCGGGAGCGGCCTCGTCACCCAGGACGATCCGGCGTGCCGCACGCCGTACATGGCTCTCCCAGTCCTGCGGCAGCAGCGAGGAGTCGGCCTGCCGCGCGGCCAGAAGCGCACCGGCCGTGTCCGCGGCGACCTCGAGTACGTGCGCGCGCAGCGCCGCGACCGGCACGGCGAGCGGGGTGTGCGGCGCGAGGTGGATGCGGGTGCCGTCGTCGGTGAACGCGGAGACAGTGCCCTGGGCGTGCGCGTCGACGGCGGCGGCGATCAGACTGCGCGCGTCGTCGGCGTCGAACGGCATCAGGAAGCTGCCGAACGCGGTGTGGACCCGGGCCGGACGGCCGCCGGACGTGCGCCGTACCTGTGCGAGGGCCTGCCGCGTCAACTGCCGCCGCGTGAACGGCGTGAGCCCGAGCGCGCGCGCCGGTGCGTCGATCCACTGGATGCGCTGAGCGGCCAGGGCCGCGCTGACGAGGGCGCCCTCCAGCGGCCACGACACCTTGGGGGTGGCGGGTGCGGTGGAGGTCGTGTCCTGGGCACTCATGGCCGGCCTTCCTGCGGGGTCCCGGGGTGCGGGGAGCGGTTCATTTGTCGCGCAGTTGGTAGGGCTGATTGGTGAGGACCTCTCCCTCGTACGCCGTGATCAGCTCGTTGACCTGCGCGCGGAACGGGAGTTCGGGGCTGTCGAGCGTGTCCGCGTAAGCCTGGGGAGCGTGCGAGAGCGGGTAGTCGTACGTCTCGTCGGTCCAGGCCAACTCCAGCCAGTTGTCCGGCACTTCGTTGGCCGAGGCGGGCCCGCGCCCGTCCAGCCCGGGGATGACGTCGTACTTGTTGACGAGGCTGATGACACGGACGGCCGGGTCGACGGGCCGCTTGTTGTCGATCGGCGAGCCGACGGTGATCACATGCGTGAGGCGGTACGTCGACACGAACTCGACGTCGCAGGCGAGATTCATCGCGGTGATCCCGCCGAGACTGTGCCCGACGGCCATCACCTCCGCGCCCGCGGGCACCCCCGCGCGCAGCAGCATCTGCTTCACGGCCCGCGTGTACGTGGTGTCGGTGCGCAGCACCCCGTCGAACGCGCCGACCAGGTCCTGCGGAGTGCTGTTGCTCAGCCGTCCGAAACTTGTGCCCGGCAGCAGCACGACGTACCGCTGCGTGCCGTCCGTGCAGGCGATGCTGCGCAGCAGCGCGAGTCCGTGGTTGCCGAGCCCGCAGATGTCCTCGATGTAGCGGACGATGTCGTTGCCCGACCGCGCGAGCACCTTCTCGAGTACGGGGTCGGGCTCGGCCCGCTCGGCCCGCCCGGGACCCGGGTTGAGATGCCGGATCAGCCCGGCGGGCAGTCCGAACAGCGGGTCGGTGGTCGGGATTCCGCCGGCCAGTGTCACCCAGGCGAAGTGGTCGTTGGTCGGGTTCTCGTCGAGCAGCCCGTTCAGCGCGAGCAGTTCCATCAGGACCGGGCTGAGCGTGGTCAGGGTGCGCGTCACACCCATCAGGTCGCTCAACTCCCTTGCCGCGCGCAGCGCTTGGACGCGGCGTCCGGCGATGACCGCGTCGGTGAGCCGTTTCGCGAGCGGTGTCGCGAGGTTGGGATGCTCCTTCGCCGCCGCCTCGATCCGCAGCGCGAACGCGTCCACCGCCATCGCGACACCGGCCGGCCGCAGCCGGGTGAGGGCGCCGAGAGAGCGGACCGTCTCGCCGAGAGCGCCGCCGTTCGGTGCGAGTCCGAGCCCGGCGGGGTTCGTCAGGGCCCGCGCCGCCGCGAGCGCGGTGCCGAGCGCCCAGCCGGGTCGCCGGACGGCCTGCGCGCCGGACCGCCAGCTCGCACAGGCGGCCGTCAGCTCGGCGCCGCCCTGCCCGGGGGCGGGCGCGGCGTCCGCGGGCAGGACGGAGGTGGCGATGAGGAGGTCCGGATCGCACCCCTGAGCGGCCTGGTCGCTCCGCGGTTTCCCGTCACCCGTCCCGCCCGGTCGTCTCCGGCCGCCCGTCTCGTCTTTCCGGTCACCTGTCTCGCCGGGCCCGGCCTCTGTCCCCACCTGCCCTGCCACCACCACACACCTCGTCCTGGATTCGGCGGGCGGCCGCCCGGGCGGTCCCGGATCCGGCCACGAAGTCGTCCCCAGCAGTACATCCACGCGCGGGCCCGGCGGCAGGATCCGGGCACCCGAACGGGTGAATCACGCAGGGTGTGCGCGTGCCAGCGCCCTGCCGCGGCGCCGGGGCCGCCAAGGATCTCCGGTGTGATCATCGAACGGCGGGGCGGTACGGCGACGATGCGGCGCCTCCTGCTGTGCGTGCTCATGAGCGTGGCCTCTTGGGCCTGGACCACGCCGGACGCCGCGTATGCGTACGGCCTCGGTGTTACGCAGGCGTACGGCCCGGGCGCCACGCATGCGTACGGCCCGGGTGCCGCTTCCCCGTACGGACCAGGCACCACCGGGCTCGGTCTCACCGTGACCGTCAACGCCCGCCCCGGGACCGAAGCCGTACGGCATGGCATCCGCACCCACGCCCCGGTCGTCACCACGTACCACCTGACCAACCGCGCCGGCGCGGACCTCTACGGCATCCGCGTCCTCGGCCCCCCCCCGCCCCGCGCCCGGGTCCCCCGCCCCCGCGGCGGCAGCGAGGTACGCCTGCTGACCGGGCTGCGCTCGGTGCGCTGCACGGCGGCCGGCCGCGCGCGCCCGGGGACCTGGACCGGCACCGTGCGGGCGACCGGCCGCCAGCCGCATCTGAACGAGACCGTACGAGCCCACGCGCGCGCCGGATACGCGGGCGTCGGCGCGGGCCTGCGCCTCACGGAATCCGCGCGGGTGACCGGCGCCCGCGCGGCCGAGGTCCGCTACACCCTGACCAACCCCGGCAACCGCGCCCTGCACGACATCCGGCTCACCGACTCCGCGCTCGCCCCCGCCCGCATCAGCTGCGCCGGCGGACGCGCGGTCGTCGCCCGCCTCTCCCCGGGCGCCACGGTCCACTGCACGGCGCGCGTCACCCGCGCACCCGGCCGCTACACCAGCCACGGCACGGCCGTCGGCAACGACCGCCTCCGCACGCTCACCCCACAGGGCCGCCTGGCACGCCCGGCGAACCTCACGGCACGCGCCACCGCCCGCTTCACCCTCCCGGCTCCGCCACCGCCGCGCTCGCGTCCGGTGCGCCCCGCCACGCCTCCGCCGCCCTCGACGGCCCCTGTCCCGAGGCCACCCGTCACCGCGCCGGTCGTCGTGCCGCCGCCCGCCGAGGCGCTTGCGCTCCTGATGCCGCCGCCGGGTGCGGCGGCAGTGCTGGGCGCCGTACCTCCGCCGCCCGCCGTGCCTTTGCCCCCCGCCGCGGTCGCACCGCCCTTCGTGGCCCCGGCCGCGCCGCCCGCGTTGCTGCCCGCCGTACCTCCCGGCCTGCCGCCCGCCATGCCTCCAGCCGTACCCCCTGCCGTGAACCCGCCGGGTGACCCACCCGCCGCGCAGACCCCCGCCCGCAACCCGCTGCTCGGTCTGTTCGTCCGCCCGGACCACAGCCCGACCGGACTCGGCCTGCTGACCGCGCTGTTCCTCGTACTGCTGCCCGCGGCCCTGGCGGCCGCGGTGCTCGGCGCGCGCAGGCGCTGAACCGAACAGGACGGACCACCACCGGATGATCGAGACCCTCGCCATCGTCGTCGGCGTCGCCCTGCTCGCCGCGGCCGTCGTCCTCGTCAAGCACCGCTTCTGGCCGCTGGGCCCCGACGACGAACCCCGCGAGGACGTGGCCGAGTACATCTCGATGATGGTCGGCGTCCTCTACGCGCTCATCCTGGGCCTGGCTCTCGTCTCCGTCTGGGACAGCCATTCGACGGCGGAGGACCACACCGCCGCCGAGGCGAGCGCCGCGCACCAGATCCACCTGCTCTCCGACGGACTGGCGCCCTCGCAGGCCGGGGCCCTGCGCGACCGGATCGAGACCTACGCGCGGCACGTCACCGAAGCCGAATGGCCGGTGATGGCCGAGGGCGAGCAGCCCGACGACACCGGCTGGCACCTCCTGAACGACGTACGCGCCGCCGCGCAGCTCCCCGCCGACGCGACCCCGGCCCAACAGGTCGCAGGACTGGAGACGTTGGGCCAGCTCGGCACCCTGGACGATGCGCGCCGAGGCCGTGAGTCCGACGCGGGGGAGAGCCTGTCGCCGGTGATCTGGCTCGGACTGATCGTCGGCGGACTGCTCACGGTCGCCTTCATGTTCATGTTCGGCGTCAAGCGCAGCTTCACCCATGTCGTGATGGTGATGGGCCTGTCCGCGCTGATCACGTTCACCGTGCTGCTGATCTATCAGCTCGACAGCCCCTTCACGGGAATGTTCGCGGTGGGGCCGGACGCGTTCACGCGGTACTTCTGACCGTCGGGCGCTCGCCCCTCAACTCGCCTCGCTCGCCGGACTGTCCACCGGAGCCTTCGCGCTCGGATCGACCGCGTCGAGCACCGGCAGAGGACGCGGATAGGGCGCGCCCAGGCCGTATGCCTCCGCGAGCTTGTCGGCGAAGGCGGCGGCGATACGGAGCTCACCGTTGGGGTTGGGGTGGGTGCCGTCCCAGGTGTGCTCGGGTGCGCGGAACTCCGCGGCGGTCTCGGCCACCGGGACACCCTCCTCGGCGGCGACCTTGCGCAGCACCTCGTTCGTCGCGGCGACGAGGGCCGCGAACTCCGGGTCGTCCAGGGCCTTCTGCGTCTCGAGCACGGTCCCGATCAGGACCTTCAGGCCGGGGGCGGGCCGGCGCGCGTTGTCCAGGAACTCCCGCAGGTTCGCGGCGAACTGAGGAGGCGTCACGCCGTACCAGAACAGGTCGTTGATCCCGAGCAGTACGAGCAGGTACTCCGGCTCGTGCTCGGCGACCTTCTCCTCGATGACGTCCTTCTCCTGGACGTACGGGCGCCCCCACTGGGCGTCGTGGTCACGGTCGAAGTCGGGATCGGCGTACGTGGCGTCGTCGTCACCGACCTCCGCGGTGCGGGCGTTGTCCAAGGTGTCCTTGGGGCCGACGAGATCGATGCTCAGTCCCTGGTTCTTCAGGTGCTTCCAGAAGAAGTACCGCCAGGTCCAGTCGCCGCTGCTGCCGTGACTGATCGAATCTCCGACGATCATGAGAGGGATGTCGCCCTCGGCCGGCTTCTTCATGTGACGCTCCTTGCGTGGGTGGAGGGATCCTTCAGCCAGCCCTCGCCGGGCAGATACCGCCGCACGACACGCGCCGGCACCCCGGCCACCACACAGTGGTCGGGGAACGTGCCGCGCACCACGGCACCGCCCGCGACCACCACATTGCGGCCGAGGGTGGTCCCCGGCAGCACGATCGCCCCGGTGCCGAGCCAGCAGCCGTCGCCGATGACCACGGGGGAGTTGGCCGGTGGCTGGCTTCCGACGGGGGTGTCCGGATCGGTGTACGTATGGTTCTGGTCCGTCACGTAGACATACGGCCCGAGGAACACGTCATCGCCGATCGTGACGGACCGGTGCCCCACGATGTGGCTGCCCCGGCCCACACAGCACCGCGCCCCGATCCGGACCACGAGCTCCGGCTCCGGCTGCTGCCCCGGTCCGAAGAACCCGGCCGAGATGCTGACCTGCGCCCCGACGAGGGTCCCCGCACCGATGGCGATGGCCCGTTCACCGAACACGGCCCCCGGCGGAAACGCGAAGCACGCCCCTTCCCCGAGCCGTGCGAACCGATAGGGCCCGGGCCGTGCCGCGGACACCCGCCCGTACGTCTCGGCGAAGGCCCAGGCACGCTGCACGAGGGCGCTGCACAGACGGTGCACCAGCGGGACTGACATGAGGACTGGATAACCCCTGCGCCCGGCCGCCGATCACAGACGCCGAGACCGGCGGCGCACATTCCATCGTCCGGCCCAACGCGGACAGCACTCGCCCCGGACCCCGCTTCGGTATCCGCAGAGGGTGTCGCTCCCGCGGCCGGCAAGATCCGAAAGAGACGCCCTAGCCCTCGAACACGGACCAGCAGATCTCGTTCCGCAGCCGCTGGTCGTCGAGGACGAGCTCCCGGATCGGCTCGGGCAGCCGCCCCCGCTGCCAACGGCACTCGGCCCGTCCCGCGGCGTCCCCTTCGGCGGCCCGTACCGCCTTGATGGCATACGCGGCCGCACCGAGCTCATGCGCGGCGACATGCGCGACGCACGCGGCCTGCCCGGCGGCATACGCCGCGTGCCGCGCCGCCCCGCGCAACTCCCTTGCCGCGCCCATGGCATGACCACCCGCCGCCCTGGCCTCCATCATCTTGAGCTCACCCCGCACCCACGCCCGCGCGGCCCCGATCGCCTCCCGAGGCCGCGCGTCCCCGGGCACCCCGGCCTCGAACAACCCGAGCACATGCTCCGCACACTCGGCGGCCCACAGCGCGAGCAGGTGGTGATCCGCATCGGTGAGGGTCCCGCCCCGCCGCAGGGTCACGAACCGCGGATCGCGCACCTTGGGAAGAATCACTGCTGCCCCTCCTCGGACATCGGCACCTCGCTGCTTCTACTCTCCCCGTATGAGGGTCCTGATCATCGGCGGCAGTGGCTTCCTGGGCACTGAACTGATCCGCCGGGCCGTGGCGGCGGGCCACGAGACGGCGGCCACGTTCGCCACCCGGCGCCCCGACACGTCCCCCGACGTCGCATGGCGGCACCTCGACGTCAGGCACGCGGCGGACGTGGCGGGGCTGATCGCCGACGTCGCACCCTCGGTGGTGCTCAACGCGTCGAGCGGCGGGGCGCATTGGGAGACCACCGCCGACGGCGCGGCCCACGTCGCGCTGGCCGCCGCCGGGCAAGGCCGCCGCCTCGTCCATGTCTCGAGCGACGCGGTGTTCTCCGGCGCCCGCACGCACTACGACGAGAGCTGTCCGCCCGACCCGCTCACCCCGTACGGCGCGGCAAAGGCCGCCGCGGAGACGGCCGTACGCCACCTGGCACCCGAAGCGGCCGTGGCGCGCACCTCTTTGATCATCGGCCACGGCCGGTCCCCGCACGAACGCCTGGTGCACGCCTTGGCCGTCGGCTCCCGTGAGGGTGCGCTCTTCACCGACGACATCCGCTGCCCGGTCCATGTGACCGATCTGGCGGCCGCGTTGTGGGAGCTCGCGCTCCGCGGCGCACCCGGAATGTTCCACCTCGCGGGCCCGGACGCCCTCAGCCGCCATGAGCTCGGCGTCCTCATCGCCCGTCGCGACGGCCTCGACCCCACCCGCCTCCCCACCGGTCTTCGCACGGACACCCCGCACCCCGGCCCCGTCGATGTACGCCTCGACAGCTCGGCGACGCAGCGGCAGTTGAGGACGAGGCTGCGTGGTGCGCGCGAGTTCCTCGGCTGAGGGGGCAGGAGGCAGGAGGCAGGAGGCATGGGGTCTTGATCGAGGGTTACGCATAGGAAAGGGTCGGTCCTTCGCCACGGCGACCTCTAGGCTCGGTGATCTCCGGGACGGCATGGTGATCTCCGGGAACGGCACGGAGACCTCCGGGAACGGCACGGCGGGCGAGGGGAGGGTGGCATGGAGGTGGAGCGACGCGGGCGCGCGGTGGACGCGGTGCGCAGGACCGCACTCGAGCTGGGGCTGCGGGTCGACGACATCGTGATCGTCCACGACTCGGACCGAGCCGCCCTGCGCCTGCTGCCGTGTGACGTGCTGGCCCGGGTCGGGCCCGCGCAGGCGGACGGGTTCGAGTTCGAGGTGGAGGTGGCCCGGCGGGTCACCGCGGCCGGGGCTCCGGTGGGCGAGCTCGAGTCCCGGGTCGATCCCGGAGTCCATCTGCGCGACGGCTTCGTCATCTCGCTGTGGAGGTACTACGAGTCCGCCGGTACGGAGATCGCGCCGGCCGCGTACGCCGATGCGCTCAGGCGCCACCATGCCGCCCTGCGCCGGACCGACCTTGACGCACCGCATTTCACCGAGCGGGTCGACGCCGCACTGCGCGAGGTGGACGACCTCGACCGCTCACCCGAACTGCCCGCGATGGAACGGGATTTCCTCAGTGCCACGCTCGCCGGTCTGGCGTCCGCGATCGGCAGCGACCCGGAGCGGGACCAGCTGCTGCACGGCGAGCCGCACCCGGGCAACCTCCTCGGCACGAGGGAGGGGCCGCTCTTCGTGGACCTCGCCACGTGCTGCCGCGGACCGGTCGAGTTCGACCTCGCCCACGCGCCCGAAGCCGTGGACGCGCACTACGCCGGGGCCGATCTCGCGCTCGTCCGTCGGTGCCGCGCCCTCAACTGGGCGTTGTTCTCGGCCTGGCGCTGGCGCGAGGACGACCGGATGCCCGACCGGGACCACTGGCGGGCGGAAGGCCTCGACCGGATGCGCGCCGCCCTCGGCCGCTGAGGCCCCTGTCCCCTTTTCGGCCCCTTCGCTCACCCCGCCCCGCACAGCGGCAGCACCACCGACCGCGACCCGAGCACCCCCGTCCGCACCGCCGCCCAGCACGCCACCGCCGTCGGCTCCACGGCGAGCCCGCGCCGGGCCAGGTCACGGCGGGCCGCGTCCAGGTCGGGCTCGGGCACCGTGAGGAAGCCGCCGCCGAACTCCCGTACGGCGGAAAGGATCTGACGCGCACGCGGCGGGTGCGGGATCGCGATGCCGGCGGCCGCGGTGTCCCGCAGCGGCGCCGGATCCGTCAGGTCGGCCGCCCCGGCCGCCCACGCGCGGGCCAGCGGCGCGACCGCCTCGGCCTGCACCGCGTACAGCGCGGGCAGCCGGTCGATCAGGCCGGCCGTGTGCAGTTCGCGCAGGGCGAGGGCGGCGCCGAGCAGCAGGGTGCCGTTGCCGACGGGGACCACGAGGGCGTCCGGCAGGCGTCCGCCGAGGTCCTCCCAGATCTCGAAGACGTACGTCTTGGTGCCGTGCAGGAAGTACGGATTGTGCACATGCGAGGCGTAGAAGGTGCCGGGGGAGTCCGCCGCCGCGCGGGCCGCGCGGGCCGTCGCCTCACGGTCGCCGGGCACCTCTTCGACCTGCGCGCCGAACTGCCGGATCGCGGTGAGCTTCTTGGCGGCGGTACCGGCCGGAACGTACACGGTGCAGGGCAGTGAGGCGCGGGCGCAGTACGCCGCCACCGCACGCCCCGCGTTGCCGCTGCTGTCCGCGATGACCTGCTCGGGGCCCAGGCGCGACGCGAGTTCGGCGAGCATCACCGCGCCACGGTCCTTGAAGGACAGCGTCGGCATCAGGAAGTCGAGTTTGGCCGAAACCTGCCCGGTCAGCGCGACCAGTGGCGTACGCCCCTCGCCGAGGCTCATGGAGGGGTTTGCGAGCGGAAGCGAAGACCTGTACCGCCACAGGGAGTTGACCCTGCCGCCCAGGGTCTTCAGATCGCCGGGCGTGGGATGGAAGTCCAGGTCGAGGGGCCCTTCGCAGACGGGGCAGCACCAGGCGAGGGTGCCGCCGGGCACTCGCGTGCCGTCCTGCGGGCAAACGTAATCCGGCAATGAAGTCATGAACACACGCTAATCGCGCCGTGTGATGACGATGCGTCATGTCGGTGGCATGGCGGCTCTGTTACGTATGTGCAGGACCCTTGTGGGATTCCTATGGATCAGCCAACCTTTCGCTCAGCGATCCGGCGGCTACGGACGGGTAACGGATTGGCATGCCCATGAGGCAGCCGTGACGGCACTCGTGAGGACCGCCGGAGCGTCCGTTCCACGCACCCCCCGCACCACCCCCCCACCAGTGCACCATCCACGAGGAGGACCCCTCAGATGGCACAGAAGCGTCCCGCACGGCGAAGACTGGCAGGCAGATCACTGGCAAGCGTCGGCGCGACGGCCGTTGCGGCCCTCGCCCTCGGCCTCGTCTCCGCCCCCCACGCAGGCGCGGCTCCCGTCGGCAAGATAGAGAACGCCGGCGCATCGGGAGCGATACCGAACAGCTACATCGTCACGCTCGACAAGGACGCCGCGAAGTCGGACTCCGCGAAGGGCAAGGCGCTTGCCAAGGAGTACGGCGCTCAGATCGAGCGTACGTACAAGGAGGCGCTCAACGGCTACGAGATCGAGGCCACCGAGGCCGAGGCGGAACGATTCGCCGCTGATCCGGCCGTTGAATCGGTCACCCAGAACCGCACGTTCAAGATCTCCGCGACGCAGCCCAACCCGCCCTCGTGGGGCCTGGACCGCATCGACCAGAAGACCCTGCCGCTGAACCAGAGTTACACCTATCCGGACAAGGCCGGTGAGGGCGTCACCGTCTACGTCATCGACACCGGTGTCCGGATCACCCACAGCGACTTCGGCGGCCGTGCCTCGTACGGCTACGACGCGATCGACAACGACAACACCGCCCAGGACGGCCACGGCCACGGCACGCACGTCGCCGGCACGGTCGCGGGCGGTTCCTACGGTGTGGCCAAGAAGGCGAAGGTCGTCGGCGTCCGGGTCCTGAACAACTCCGGTTCCGGCACCACCGCCCAGGTTGTCGCGGGCATCGACTGGGTCACCCGGAACGCGGTCAAGCCGGCCGTCGCGAACATGAGCCTCGGCGGCGGCGCCGACTCGGCCATCGACACCGCCGTACGCAACTCGATCGCCGCGGGCATCACCTACGCGGTGGCCGCCGGCAACGAGTCCACCGACGCCTCGACCCGCTCGCCCGCCCGCGTCGCCGAGGCCATCACGGTCGGCGCGACCACGAGCAGCGACGCCAAGGCGAGCTACTCCAACTACGGTTCGGTGCTCGACCTGTTCGCCCCGGGCTCCTCGATCACCTCGGCGTGGAACACCTCGGACACCGCGACCAACTCCATCTCCGGTACGTCGATGGCCTCCCCGCACGTCGCGGGCGCGGCGGCGATCCACCAGTCGCTGAACCCGTCGGCCACCCCGGCCCAGACCCGTGACGCCCTCGTCGCCGCGACCAGCACCGGCGTCGTGACCAGCCCGGGTACCGGCTCGCCCAACCGCCTTCTGCAGGTCGGCGGCGGCACCACCAACCCGCCGGGCAAGGCCTTCGACAACGCCACGGACTACGCGATCGCCGACAACGCCACCGTCGACTCGCCGATCACCGTCAGCGGCGTCACGGGCAACGCCCCGGCCACGCTCCAGGTCCCGGTGGTCATCCAGCACACCTACATCGGTGACCTGCGCGTCCAGCTGATCGCCCCGGACGGCACCGCCTACACCCTCAAGGCCTACGGCACGGGCGGCAGCAGCGACAACATCAACACCACGTACACCGTGAACGCCTCCTCCGAGGTCGCCAACGGCGTGTGGAAACTCCGGGTCAGCGACAACGCGAACTACGACACCGGAAAGATCGACTCGTGGGGGCTGCGGTTCTGAGGCTCCCCGTTCGCTGAACGGCTCGTGAGGGCGACCGCCCCGGACCTCGTCCGGGGCGGTTCCTCACGCCTTCTGTTCCGTATGCGTCCTCACGCCTTCTGTTCCGTACGCGTCCTCACGCTTTCTGTTCCCGCACGCGTGCGTAATGCCGGGCGGCCCGTGCGCGGTTGCCGCAGGCGGCGGAGCACCACTCGCGGCGCGGATGGTCCTTGACGAAGAACAGGACGCAGCCCGGTCCGTGGCAGGCACGCAGGTCGTCGAGACCGGGACCGGCGAACAGGTCGACGGCGCCCTGCGCGATCGAGGCGAGCACCGCCGTCACGGGCGGGCCGTCGTGCTGGAGAGCCGATGCGGGCGACTTCTCCCACCGCAGCTCACGCCAGCACGGGGCGGCGGCGGCGCGCTCGTTGAGCATGTCCAGGGCGGCCTGCGGGGGCCGGGCGCCGCGTACGGCACAGGCCGCGATGGACCGTACGGCCTCCCGGAGTTCACGGGCCCGCTCCAGATCGGCCTCGTCGACCGACCGCAGAACGGACTTGGAGAGCGGGACCGGAAGCCGGCCGTTCACGCCCTCGAGCCAGAGCGCGAGCTGCTCCACCGTCCGCAGCCCGTCCTGCGGGCGGCCCCTGACGGCATACGTGGCGTTGGCCAGCTCGATGGGCAACGGTTCGCCGAGCTGTGGCCCCGTGGTGACCTTCTGCACCACGTCAGGGTAGTCGGCGCCGCCGCCCATCGAGCCGCCCATCGAGCCGGCCATCGAGCCGGCCATCGAGCCGCCCATCGAGCCGGCCGTCCTCAGGCGAGGGCGCGGCGCAGGAACCCGCGGATCAGCTCCGCGATCTCCTCGCCGTGGGTCTCGAGCGCGAAGTGACCCGTATCGAGCAGGTGCAGCTCCGCGTCGGGCAGATCGCGCAGGAAGGCGCGGGCGCCGTCGGCACCGAAGATCTCGTCGTGCTCGCCCCAGGCGATGAGAACCGGTGGCCGACGGGTGCGGAAGTACTCCTGGAAGGCGGGGTAGCCGCCGAGGTTGAACTGGTAGTCCCAGAACAGCTGGAGCTGGATCTCCTTGTTGCCCGGACGGTCCAGATACGCCTGGTCGAGGGCCCAGGTGTCGGGGCTCACGCGGTCGAGGCGGTCGGCGGGCACACCGTGGGTGTACTGCCGGCGGGTCGCGTCCGCGGTGAGCAGCTCGCGTACCGCCGCTTCGTTCGCCGCACGGTCCTCGGCGTGCGCGAACAGCACGTCCCAGAAAGGGGTGAAGCCCTCCATGTACGCGTTCCCGCTCTGGGTGACGATCGCCGTGACACGGTCCGGCTGCCGGGAGGCGATACGCAGCCCGACCGGCGCCCCGTAGTCATGGATGTACAGGGCGAACCTGTCCAGGCCCAGCTTGTCGAGCAGCCCGAGGGTGATCTCGGTGAGCCGCTCGAAGGAGTAGCCGAACTCCTCGTGGGACGGCATCGCCGACTGCCCGAAGCCGATGTGGTCCGGGGCGATCAGGTGGTACTCGTCGCTCAGCCGGGTCTCGGCGAGCAGCTTGCGGAACATCGCCGAACTCGACGGGAACCCGTGCAGCAGCACGAGCGCCGGCTTCGCCGGGTCGCCCGCCTCGCGGTAGAAGACGTCGTAGCCCTGGATCTGGACGGTGTGGTGGCGGACGGGGTGGTGGCGGACGAGGTGCGTGGCCGTGGCTCTGGTGCTCATCTGGAGATCCATTCCCTTACGGATGAAAGGCCTGCGGCGGAGATCACTGGGGCTGGGGCAGCCGCTGTCGCAGCTCGGCGTTCTCGCGTTCGAGGTCGGCGATGCGGTCGTGGAGCGAGACGAGCGCCTCTTCGACGCCGTCGCGGGGGAGGAGTTGGGGGATGTGCTGGGAGCAGTTCCAGTTGTGGCCCTCGACGTCGATCAGCACCGCTCGTTCCGGCCGGCCGGGGTAGCCGTCGACGGTCAGCGCGGCGAGCGTCGCGGGGTCGTCCGCCGCCTCGACGACGCGGGCGCGGCCGAGGATCTTGAGCCGTGCCTGGTGCGTGTAGTCCATGAGGAACAGGGCGACGCGGCCGTCGTGGTCGAGGTTGCCGCGGGTGATGTACTGACGGTTCCCCCTCAAGTCCGCGAAACCCAGGGTGTGTTCGCCCAGCACCTTGAGGAACCCGCGCGGGCCGCCGCGGTGCTGGATGTAGGGCCAGCCGGTTTCGCTGACGGTGGCGAGGTAGAAACTGTCGCGCTGCGCGATGAAGGCCGCTTCGTCGGGGCCGACCGGGTCGGCCGCTTCGGGGCCGTCGGCCATCCGCCGGTAGGCGCGGTCGCTCCCGTGCAGTCGCTGGTGCTGCTGGACGGCCGGGGTGAAGGCCAGCTGAGCGAAACGGTTGCTCATGGGTGCCCTCTCGTCGGGACTGAGTCGGGGAGTGAGTCGGGGACTGAAGCCCGTTCTAGCGTTTGTGATTCTTCTCAACCGTTAGAAACTGAGGTTGATTCCAGGTTCGCGAATATTTCTTGGTGGCACTTAGACCGCACCGTGGCGGGCCCGGCAGCGGCCGTGGAGGTTCACCTCCCCGCCGACGCCGACGCCGCACCGGCCGGCCGGCGCTTCCAGGCCCCGCTCCCGGACCCCGCTCCCGGACCCCGCTCCCGCTCGCCGGCCCCGGCCTGCGAGAGTGTTCCCGTGCTGCTGGATCCTGAGAACACACTGTTCGTCCGAGGTGCGATGCCGGTGCTGCTGCTGGCCGACGCACCCGTTCACGACGCCCTGCCGCTGCTCACCTCGGCCGACGGGGCGGTGCCGCTGTGCGAGGGCTGGAGCATCGCCCCTCGCCTCACCCTGTGCGTCGTGGACGGCCCGGGCGACCACGGCCTCGTCGTCCCCGCGCTGGCCGCGCCGGTGATCGGCGAGGCCGACGGCGATACGTCATCGAGCGACGCCGGCGGCACGAACAGCATGGGCGACTGGTGCGCGGACGCCGAACACGCAGGCGGAGCAATCGTCCTGTCGGTGTCTCAACTCCCCACCCAACTCGACTGGCCCACCTTGCTGTCCTCGGGTACGGCGCGGGGTGGGTTCGTGCGGGTTCTGAACTGATTGGTTCGTGCGGGTTCTGAGCTGATCGCCGGGCAACGGCGGGCCGACTCGTCCGACCCAGGACCGCTGCGACAGCACGACTGCTCAGCCCCAACGAGGCCCACTCATCCGGGAGTTCGACGACGCCATGACGTACTACGCAGACCTGACTCCGTACGCGTATGACAGGGACAACGGGGATCCAAGGGCGTCAGGCACCTGGCAGGGCCTCAAGCTGCTGAACGTCGGCTGGCTCCACCGTGGCAAGGCGTACGCGAAGAGTGCTCCACTGCCAGGCCTGGTGGAAGCGCTGACGAACATGACCCGCACCCACCGGGCACAGCAGACCCGAGGTTTCCATCTCTGCCCGTGGTGCACCTCGCCCCTCTCGGCCAGGCGTCTCGAAGTCCCCAGAGGAAGCGCCGAGATACGAGTCAAGGGCGACGGCGTCGCCTACGCGGCCCCTGAGCTGATCGCCCACTACGTCCAGGCCCATGACTACCAGCCGCCGACCGACTTCGTGCATGCGGTGCTGTCGTCGGGCCAGGCCTCCGGAGCCGGGCAAGGATGCCCAAGTCCGCGGCCGCACACCCTCACTGACATCATGCCGACTCCTGATGCCGCGCTGCCCGGTCCGATTGCATGACGGCAGACACGGGCACCGTGTTGCCATGCTGACGTCTGGAGTGGTCATGCCGAGAATCAGAGTGACGACGTCGGGACTCGTCGGCGCCTGGACGGTGTCGTTCTTGGCCTGCGTTCCCCTTGCCTACGTCTGGGGGCGGTCCGCCTCCCCCTGGGGCCCGGCAAACGAACAGCTCTACCAGGGCGCTGAATCGAACGAGATCTGGGTGGTCGCCCCCTACGCGGTTCCACGCTTCTGCTGGCTCGTCCTCGCCGTAACCGCGGTCTGGCTGTACGTCGGCTATCGACACGCGCTGTCGAAGGTGCGGGAGAAGGAAGCTGCTCGGCGCATGGATCAGGCGCCCCAGCGGGCGACCACGGCCTCCTCGACGCTGAAGGACAGTTCGCACTCCGCGCACTGGGCGTTGCCGAAGACGTAGGTCAGTTTGTGCGCGAGTCCGGGATGGCCGTCCGCGGCCATGCGCGTGTGCAGCCTTCTGGCCAGGCCTCGCATCGCCGAAGGGGCCTGTGGCCGAAGGGGGAGATGCTTGGCGGGAGTGTCGCGCATGTACATGCTGTCCGTGGTCGAGAAGTACCCGTGCTCGCCGAAGACGATGAAGTTCTCCGTCTCGCAGGCGGGACAGGGCAGTTCGTACTCTTCGCCGTTGAGCCCATCGATCTGCTCGCCCCACACCGGCACGCCCTCGAAGCTGAGCAGAGTCCCCAGCAGTTGGACGTAGTTCAGGGAGTCCTCGACCAGCCCTGGGTCCCGCAGCGCTTCCTCGGTCAGCTCGCGCAGCTCGGCGATCACGGCAGAGTGGGACAGGTGGGGGTCATCTCCGCTGTCGGGCCGGTCGACGGCGGCGACGATGGCGCCGGCCAGGTACAGCGGCGACCGTCGCGCCACGACCGACCACCGCCTGGCCAAGTCGGCAAGTGCCGGGAGCGCCGCGTAACTGGCCGAGTAAACGGTGCCCTGATGACACAGCCGGGACCACAACGCTTCCCACCCGGGATCCCGCGGATCCGGGCTGATGCCGGCGAAGAGCCCGGGTATGTCCTGGGCAGTCCCGTAGGCGTGGTGCAGCTTGGGCCAGTCCGTCATACGACCGATCCAAGCAAACGGTCCTGATGCAACGGCCGTTGGGTCCGACCTTGGACGGCCGCCAGACTCAAGTGGCGTCGCACCAGGCATCCGGCAAGCCATGCACCTCCAGCTCACATGCCCGCCGGCCAGCTCACGGCCTTGAGCCGTTCGAGGCTGAACACCATTGGCGCCGTGCCGACAGCGGTGAGCAGGATCCCGGCGGGCACGGCGAGAGCGATGTGGAGGTGCGCCTGTGTCCAGATCGAGCCCATTGCGGCGGGCACGAGAGGTACCAAGAGGTACGGGCGACGGCTCAAGTGCCGCAAACTGTCCGCGAATGTCAGACCAGTGCCTGTCGTGGCCATGGCCGGACTGTAGCCAAGAGCGCCAGCAGGGCCTAGCCGTTCACCCGTCGTACGAAAGTGACATGCAGGAGCGGTGGAAAGAGATCAGTCTGAAAGTGCACCGCGCAGGGGCGACAGTGAAGGGAGGCGCAGCAGATGGTCAGGAGCCTCGGAGCAATGGAGTCCGTCACCTTTGCGGCCTGGCGTGATCGCCCGCCAGGCGACCAAGAAGGCGAGTCCCGCAGGTACTACGTCACACTGGCCGAACTCCTCGTAAGGCTGGGAAGCTTCGGGCTTGATCTCACCTGGAAGGTGCAGATCTACGATGACCAGCTACACAGCAGGTTCGCCGAGGCTCAGGAGGCTGCCGCCGGCGCTGGGATTGGCACTCTTGAACTGCTGGCCATGGTTGCACCCGGCCAACAGTTCATTGACGGCGACTTCGCAGGCTACGCAGGGGATCAGCTGATGGTGGTGCTGCGCGAGTTCGACAGCACGAATTGGGACCTCTGCACGGCCGACGCCTCGGTTCTCCGAGAGATCCGTCGGCACTACCCGGATGCCGCGCCGACTCCTGAGGATGTTCTTCAGGAGATCCCATGGCCGGTTGCTGTACTTCCCTGCTGTAGCACAGCGCGTTGACGCGGCCTATGGCGTGGAGCCCGTTGTGCGCTCGGCCTCCTCCAGCCAGTCGACATACCACTGTGCGAACGTCACTGGGGTCCCGTCATCGTTCACGCGTGGGGCCAAGTCCACCTCGTCGGCTCGGTCATCGGCCCACATCGTGCCGCGATGCGGGCCGGTAATGATCAGCCAATCGCGAAGCGCACAGCCACGGTGGGAAAGGAGGATGGCGCCGACGGTGCGATCAGGGTTGAACATCAGGGCATCCCAGCGTTCGTCCCATGCCTCAATGGCGTCGTCGAACTCTTCCTCTTCGTCGAAGTGCCCTTCCTCGGGGCATTGGGCCGCCAGCTGTGCCAATACGTCTGGATCAGGGCCACGATCGGGGAATGGTTCGGTCAGCCGGGAAAGGTCGGCCAGCTCGGCACCATCCCCCTCCCACCGCCAGCGGCCCTGTACTCGGCGCACCGGAAACACCCCGTACGCCGGACCTGCCCCTCCCGCGCCCACTTGCAGCAGGAAGAAGCGGAACTCTTCCGGCAAATGCACGTTCATCTGCGCTTCGAGCTCCACGAGCTCACTAGGGCTGAGTGGCTGCTCCAGGACCCACTTGTGCCCCAGGGTGCCGAAGACCTCCCGGCTTCTCGGGGACGCCCCCACCGCCTCGACCCGTTGCCGGATCCCCACCCACCGCTGATCAGTCATGCCCAGGAACCTACGGGCTGGCACTGACAGCTGAACACGGGGTGCGAAGCCCGGGCCAAGCCGTGCAGCCCACGGCCACCGAGTGACCTACGCCGAGACCCTCGCCGAAAACTTCGACACGCATTCGGCACAGCGACCCGCAGAAACCCGGTCACAGCCGGCCAGCCCCGGTCCCGTTCCTTGATCGCAATGGGAGCGGCCGGGTCTTCCGCATACCCAGCGACACCACCCCTGACCAGCAAAAAGGCCCCGCCGAAGCGGAGCCAGTAGGTGGCGCCCCCGGCAGGACTCGAACCTGCGGCCAAGCGCTTAGAAGGCGCCTGCTCTATCCACTGAGCTACGGGGGCCGGTGTGTGGCCGGTGGCTTGGACGGCGGACTGGGGGGAGATCCGTGACCTTGCCGGGGACAAGGATAGGGGTCGCCGCCCCCTGTCCCGGGCGCTTCTGCTCCGTGGCACGATGTGGAGTTTCAGTGAAGCGGTTTCTGATAATCGCAGGCAGGTACGAATCCTGCATCGCTTTTGGCGTCTCACGCCTCGGGTGTTGTGCACTCGTTATGCCTGCGCCCCAGTCGTCACGGTCGTCCCGGTTGCCTCGATGTCGCCTCGATTGCTCCACTCCTCCAGGCGTCCCTCCATGTGCGAACAGGCGTCTCCCCATGCGCGAACAGAGGCATCGCTCCGTACGCGAACGGACGTCCCTCCGTACGCGAACAGACGTCCCTCCGTACGCGAATCGTGTCGATCAGACGACCATCGGCGCGCAGAGGGTCCCATATCCTTCAGAAACCAAACAAAATTGGGCATTCTTCGCATGTGGTGACCTTGGACGTACGGCCTCAGCTGCTCGACGCACTCTCCGCCCTGCGCGACCGTGTCGCCGCCGCGCGCTTTCCGCTTCCGTTGGCGGGCGCGCCACGGGCGCGGGCCAATCGGGAGGAGCTGCTCGCACAGCTCGACGACTATCTCGTGCCCCGTCTCAAGCAGCCCGAAGCGCCGCTGCTCGTCGTGATCGGCGGCTCGACCGGGGCCGGCAAGTCCACGCTGGTGAACTCGCTGGTCGGACGACAGGTCAGCGAGGCGGGAGTGCTGCGGCCCACGACCCGGACGCCGGTGCTCGTCTGCCACCCGGACGATCACCACTGGTTCGCGGACCTGCGCGTACTGCCCGAACTCACCCGCGTATGGGTGCCGCAAAGCAGCGAGAAGGGTGGGCGCGACGCGACCGCCAAGCCCGGTGAGCGGGCGCTGAGGGTCGAGACCGCGGCCACGTTGCCCCGCGGGCTCGCCCTGCTCGACGCCCCCGACATCGACTCGCTCGTCGCCGAGAACCGGGTCCTTGCCGCCGAGTTGATCTGCGCCGCCGACGTCTGGGTGATGGTCACGACCGCCGCGCGCTACGCCGACGCCGTGCCCTGGCATCTGCTGCGGACCGCCAAGGAGTACGACGCCGCGCTGGTGACCGTGCTGGACCGGGTGCCGCATCAGGTCGTGGCGGAGGTGTCGCGGCAGTACGGGGCGCTGCTCGCGAAGGCCGGTCTGGGGGAGGTGCCCCGGTTCACCGTGCCCGAACTGCCCGAGTCCACGGGCGGCGGCGGGCTGCTGCCGGCCACGGCCGTGGCGCCTCTGCGGGCCTGGCTCACTCATCGCGTACAGGATGAGCAGGCCAGGGGCTTCGCCCTCAGCCGTACGGCGACGGGGCTGCTTGATTCGCTGAACTCGCGTATGCCCGAACTCGCGAGCGCCGTGGCCGCCCAGCACGCCGCCTCGGTACGTCTGACGACCGTGGTCGACGAGGCGTACGAGAGCGAGCAGGCGCGGGTGCGCGGGCGGCTGCAGGCCGGGGCGGTGCTGGCCGGCGGGGCGCTCGCGCGGTGGCGGGCCTATCCCCTCGACTGCACGGCGGGCGAGCTGCTCGACGCCGTGGTGGAGAGCCTCGCCACGGTCCTTGTGTGTGCCGTCTCGGCCGCTGACCGCCGTATCGACGAGGCATGGCAGCGGGACGCGGCGGCAGGGGAGTTGGCCGCGCGCGAGAGCGACGGCGAAGGGGCGGAGCACCGGATCGGGCTGAGCGTGCGGCGCTGGCGGCGGGTGCTCGAGGAGTACGTCGAGGAGGAACTGCGCGGCCTCGACAACCCGTCCGCGAGCTCGCGTTCGGGCAAGGCGGGCGCCGCTGAAGCCGAGCCCGTGGCGGCGCTGCTCGCCACGGCGCTGCTCGGCGGGCGCAGGGCGCGTTCCGCGGGGGAGTCGCTCGCCGAGCGGATCGGGGCGCAGGGTGCGCTGAAGCTGCGCGATCGCGGGGGCAAGCTGCTCGCTTCGTACGTGGAGAAGGCGCTGAAGGCCGAACGGGACCGTCGACTCGCCCCCCTCGACACCCTCGACGTCCATCCGGAACCCCAGGCCGAGTTGATCGCCGCGCTGTCCGTACTGCAGAAGGAGAGGTGACCGCCATGACTGCCGTCACTGACCACACCGGCGGGCAGGAGCCCGCGGAGTCCGTAGCGGCCGCGGAAGCGGAATCCCCGGAGCGCGCGGAGGTCACGGAGGCCGCCGAGGCGGAGGAGACCGTCTGGGACGACGGTCTGATCGCGCGGCGGGTCGCGGCCGAGGAGGAGATCCGGGCGCGCGAGGAGGCGTACCACTCGCGCGGTCTGACCTACGACGCGCCGCTGCGGGCCCGGCTCGACGCGATGCGCGAGCTCGTCGGGCTCTCGCGTACGCGCCTGGACGGCCGCACGCTCGCCGAGGCCGGGCAGGTGCTCGACCAGGCCGCGGCACGGCGGGGTCTGTCCGAGCGGCACACCGTGGTGGCCGTGGCGGGCGCGACGGGCAGCGGGAAGTCGACGCTGTTCAACACCCTTGCCGGGGTGGCCATTTCGGATACGGGGGTGCGTCGGCCGACCACCGCCGCGCCGCTGGCCTGCAGCTGGTCCGACGGGGCGGCCTCGCTCCTGGACCGCCTCGAGATCCCCGGACGCCTGCGGCGCCGGCCGCTCCAGGGGCCCGATCCCGACCCTCGCCTCGCCGGTCTCGTACTGATCGATCTGCCGGACCACGACTCGGCCGCGGTCGAACACCGTGAGCACGTGGACCGGATGCTGAAACTCGTCGACGCGGTGATCTGGGTGGTGGACCCGGAGAAGTACGGGGACGCCGTCCTGCACGAGCGCTATCTGCGGCCGCTCGCCGGTCATGCCGAGGTCACGTTCGTGGTCCTCAACCAGACGGACCGGCTGCCCGGGGACTCCGCCGACCTGGTCCTCGACGATCTGCGCCGGCTGCTCGACGAGGACGGGATCGCGCTCGGCGAGCACGGGGAGCCCGGTGCGACGGTGCTCGCGCTGTCCGCTCTGACGGGTGACGGCGTGGGCGAACTGCGTGATGCGCTCGGACAGTTCGTCGCCGAGCGGGGCGCCGCCGCGCGGCGGATCTCGGCGGATCTGGACGCGGCGGCCCGCCGGCTCAAGCCGGTGTACGCGCCGGGCCGGCGGATCGGCCTGAGCGAGCGGGCGCGCGAGGAGTTCGCGGACCGGCTCTCCGAGGCGGTGGGCGCGGGGGCCGCGGGTGAGGCGGCCGAGCGGTCCTGGCGGCGCGGGGCGAGCAAGGCGTGCGGTACGCCGTGGCTCAGGCTCTGGCGCTGGTACGAGGCGCAGCGCACCGGTCCCGCCGCCGCACCGGACGACTCGGCGCCCGTGGACGAGGAGGCGACGGCGCGCCAACGCGTCGAGCAGGCGGTACGTACGGTCGGCGACGAAGCGGCGGCAGGTCTTCCGGCGCCCTGGGCGCAGGCGGTACGGGACGCCGCGGCGCGGGGCGGTGAGGGGCTGCCGGAGGCGCTCGACGAGCTGGCGGTGAATGCGGCGCTGCCCGCGCGCAAGCCGCCGCGGCCGGGCTGGTGGCCGATGGCCGTCCTGGTGCAGGCCCTGATGACCCTGCTCCAAGTGGTCGGCGGGCTCTGGCTGTTCGGGCAGGTCGTCGGGGTCGCCGAGCCGAACCTGACGGCTCCTGTGCTGCTGATGATGGCGGGCATCGTGGGCGGTCCCTGTGTGGAGTGGGCCTGCCGGATGGCCGCGCGCGGGCCCGCGCGACGGTACGGACAGGAGGCCGAGCGCAAGCTGCGGGAGGCGGCCGCGGCGTGCGGGCGGCAGCGGGTGCTCGATCCGGTCGCGTCGGAGCTGCTGCGGTACCGGGAGGTGCGGGAGCAGTACATGAAGGTGCTCGGGGTGGTGCCGTCGCTGATGGGCGGTTCCGGAGGCGCGGGAGGTTCGGGAGTCGGTACCGGGGCGTTTTCGGTGGGTTCGGGGACCGTCGGATCCCTCGGGCGGGTGACGGAGTTGTCCACAACCAGCCGGTAGTCCACAGGCTCGAGCGGGCTCGTGCCGTTCGGTGCAGCCTGGGATCGCGGCGGAGCGCCGGAGGTCTCGGCCGCAGCCGTACGGGGCGGGCCCGTACGCATGCCGTGCGCGGATGCGCGCACAGGGGAGGGTGATCGGGATGAACGAGACCTTGGTGACGGTCGTGGGGAATGTCGCGACGGCGCCGGTGACGCGGGTGACGGCGAACGGGGCGATGGTCAGGTTCCGGCTCGCTTCGACGGCGCGGTACTACGACCGGGCGACGCAGGACTGGCGGGACGGACATACCAATTTCCTCACCGTGTTCGCCTGGCGGGGCCTCGCGGAGAACGTGGCGTCGTCGGTGTCCCTGGGCGATCCCGTGGTGATCCAGGGCCGGTTGAAGGTGAAGCAGGAGAGCGGGGTGTCGGGGACGCAGAGCGTGCTGGGCGTCGATATCGAGGCGCTGGCGCTCGGGCATGACCTGTCGCGGGGCACAGCAGCGTTCCGGCGGGTGTCGCGGGCCAATCCGGCGCTGACGGCCGGGGCGGGCGATGTCGGGGCGGGCGAGGCTGGGGCCGGGGCCGGCGAGGCCCCGGGGAGTGCGGAGCCTCAGTTCGAGCGAGAACCGGGCACTGAGGCCGGGGGTGTCCAGGAGGGATTCCTGCCGGACCGGGAGCCGGAGCCGGCTTTCTGAGGTGTACGTGGTGGAGCGGCCGGAGCGTTCACAGGATCTACACCGGCCCTCCGCAAGGCCTGACGGTCGGCGGCCATGGCCGGCGGGCGGCGGTAAGTCACCGCAGGGAAGGGGGAGTTGGGCGGGGTTTTGTCGATAAGGGCAGGTCGCGGGGGTTACCGGCGATAACAATTGCGCGTCGGAAGGGTTATCGGACCGCATGACCGGGATGCGTGATGCTGCACATCCCTAGGATGCCGGGCGTAGCTCACGGGGCAGTTGAGGTTGAGTCTGCTGGCGGGACCGTCCCCCCATGTGTTCATGGGTCCTGCCCGGAGGGGAAGTTCGCTTGTTTGCGTCGCGCACGTCGTTCGTCGTCCGTCACCGTGGGGCCGCCCGCCTCGCTGTGGCGTTGCTCGTCCCCGGGCTGCTCGCCGCCGGCGCGCTGGCCGGTGCGTCAGGGGCCGCCGCCGAGGAGAACCCTCAGCTGCCGGGTGGTGCGACCGCCACCCTCGGCGGTCTGGAGACCTACGGGCAGGCCGTCATCCGTGAGGGCGGGGAGGAGCGGGCGGTACCGGCCGGGCTCTTCGAGATGTCCGTCGACGGCGGCGGCATGCTCAAGACCTACTGCATCGATGTCGACAGCCCGACGCAGCAGGATGCGAAGTACCAGGAGACGTCCTGGAGCTCCACCTCGCTGAACGCCAACAAGCAGGCCGGAAAGATCCGTTGGATCCTGCAGCACTCGTATCCGCAGGTGAACGATCTCGACGAGCTGGCCCGTAAAGCGGACGCCGAGGGGCTGACCGAGGCGGATGCCGCGGCCGGCACCCAGGTGGCGATCTGGCGCCACTCGGACGCCGTCGAGGTGTCCGCGACCGATCCGCAGGCGGAGCGCCTCGCCGACTATCTCGAGAAGAACGCCCGGACCATGGGGGAGCCGAAGGCCTCCCTGATCCTCGATCCGCCGGCCGTGTCCGGGCGGTCCGGTGAGCGGGTCGGTCCGGTCACGGTGCGCACCGATGCGCACAGCGTCACCGTGAACCCGCCGACGGACGCGGCGGCGAGCGGCGTCAAGGTCGTGGGCGAGGACGGCAGGCCGGTGAGCTCGGTGGCCGACGGCAGCGAGCTGTACTTCGACGTGCCCAAGGGTGCGGCCGGGAAGGCGGCGCTCACCGTGCAGGCCTCGACGAGCGTGCCGGTCGGCCGGGCGTTCGTCTCGGACACCGGGAGCCAGACGCAGATCCTGGCCGGATCCAGTGAGTCGACGGTGTCGGCGACGGCGACGGTGAACTGGGCGGACAAGGGCGCGATCCCCGCGCTCTCCGCCGAGCGCAACTGTGCCGAGGGCGGGTTGGACATCACGGCCGCCAACCGGGGCGAGAAGGACTTCACGTTCTCGCTGATGGGATTCGAGCACACCATCGCGGCGGGAGAGTCGCGCACGGTGACGATCCCGTTGCAGGAGGACCAGGCGTACGACTTCACCATCACGGGCCCGAACGGATTCGCCGAACGCTTCAAGGGCATCCTCGACTGCCGTACGAAGGCATCGGGTGCGGGCGCCAACGAGATCGCCCCGCAATCCGCCCCGAGCCCGGCGACGGCCGGCGGTACGGCGGGCCGCACCCATGACCTCGCGGAGACGGGCAGCTCGAACGCGACGCCGGTGATCGCGGGAGTCGCGGTGGGGTTCTTGGTGCTGGGCGGTCTGGTCGTCTTCCTGCTGCGCCGCAAGGGCGAGGCGGACGAGTCCGGGGAGTGACCGGGGGCGCTTGAGGGGGCCGGCCGGTCCGGGGGTGGCGTAATTCCCCAGGCCGGTCCGGCAGTTGAGGCTACGTTGGCCGTCATGCGCATGCGGGGGCGGAGCTATCGCTACGTGGGGCCTGCCGACTTGACGAGCCTGATCCGGCCGGGAGGCGAGGGATGCTGCGTGCGCTCGCCGGCGGACTTTGCCGAGTGGGCGTCGCGCCGGGGCATGGAGGAGTGGTCCGAGCCCTTCACCTTCGTCGTCGATGTGACGGGGAGTCTGCGTCTGGCGTCACGCCGCAGCGAGCACGTCGTGTGCGCGGCCGGCGCGGTGGTCCTGAGTGCCGGCGAGGTCAGCTTTCAGGAGGAGCCGGGCCGGTGGGCGGTCCTGGAGGTCAGCAACCAGTCGACCGGCTACTGCCCCGACGTCAGCTCATGGCCGGCTGTTGCGGCAGCTCTGGACCGGGCCGGTGTCGGCCGTCCGTCCGGCTTCACGCACGAGGTGGTGTTCCGCCGATGCCCCTCGTGCAGGGAGATCAACATCGTGCGCGAGGCGGACTACGTCTGCGTGTTCTGCGACGAGGTACTGCCGCAGGAATGGAATGTGGACGGGCACCGGGAGGTGCCCGGCCGGCGGCGGCTTCCGTCCGGCCGTGAGCACGGTGGGTGACGGACCGGTTACCCGCTCCACCGCAGGTCAGGCGCCCAACAGGCACTAGATCACTCGAGCTTCCCAAGCTCAGGGCACAGGTCACCGGATATGCGGTAGCCGCCTCACGCGTCGCTCTGTACCTTGCGGCTATGACCGACAACCGAAGGGGCAATGCCGCGTAGGCGCCCTGGCTCGCTGCGCGCCGAACAGTGGCGCCCCCGCCCCGGAGTCCGGGGTCGCCGGATACCCGCTGTCTCCGCCCGTACCCGCCTCGCGATCCGGCGCATGGAGGAACGGCACCTCTGGGTCGACGCGGTAGCGGATGCGCTCGGTACCTATGGCGGTTTTCTGCGGCAGCCCGGCCGCTATCTGTCAGCGGACAGCCCTGGCTGTTACTGCTGCGACCCTCTCCAGGCCCGAGATGTACTGGGCGACGCCCTTGCCTGGTTGCCGCCGGCTGCCGGAGCCGAGCTGTGGACCATCGTGTCCCGGCTTGACGACGAGTTCGAGCGGCGGACCGTCCCCGACCCGTGGATCAAGCGCGTGAGCGCGTGGGCAGCGGAAGCCTGGTGGCGTCAACGCTCGCGGGAACCGTAAGGCCGCAACTGTGGAAACGTCCTGATCGGTACCCGGATCCAGGGCCGTCGTCTCTGGGCCGTCCGACGTCACTCCAGGGCGACCGACGGCGACAACGAGTGACAGATCAACTACAGCGGCGATCCAGGAACGGCCAGGTCACAGGGCCCCACCCATACCGGTTTCCGTCGGAGGGTGGCCGTCAGGCAAGATGGGGTGTATCTGCCCACTTCCAGTTTGCCGGACGGTTTCTCTTGGCTGAGTTCATCTACACCATGCGCAAGACGCGCAAGGCGCACGGCGACAAGGTGATTCTTGATGACGTCACCTTGAACTTCCTGCCCGGCGCGAAGATCGGTGTGGTCGGGCCGAACGGTGCTGGTAAGTCCACCGTTCTGAAGATCATGGCCGGTCTCGAGCAGCCGTCCAACGGCGAGGCGTACCTGTCGCCCGGCTTCAGTGTCGGCATCCTCATGCAGGAGCCGAAGCTCGACGAGTCCAAGACCGTTCTGGAGAACGTGCAGGACGGCGCCGCCGAGCTCATGGGCAAGCTCCACCGCTTCAACGAGGTCGCCGAGCTCATGGCGACCGACTACAGCGATGCGCTCATGGAGGAGATGGGCAAGCTCCAGGAGGATCTGGACCACGCCAACGCGTGGGATCTGGATGCCCAGCTGGAGCAGGCCATGGACGCTCTGGGCTGCCCGCCCGGCGACTGGCCCGTCACCAACCTCTCCGGTGGCGAGAAGCGTCGCGTCGCGCTCTGCAAGCTGCTGATCGAGGCGCCCGACCTGCTGCTCCTCGACGAGCCCACCAACCACCTCGACGCCGAGTCGGTGAACTGGCTGGAGCAGCACCTGTCGAAGTACGCGGGCGCCGTGGTGGCCGTGACCCACGACCGGTACTTCCTGAACAACGTCGCCGAGTGGATCCTCGAGCTCGACCGCGGCCGCGCCCTGCCCTACGAGGGCAACTACTCCACGTACCTGGAGAAGAAGGCGACCCGCCTCAAGGTCGAGGGCCGCAAGGACGAGAAGCGCCAGAAGCGGCTCAAGGAGGAGTTGGAGTGGGTTCGCTCCAACGCCAAGGGGCGGCAGACCAAGTCCAAGGCGCGTCTTGCTCGTTACGAGGAGATGGCCGCCGAGGCGGAGAAGATGCGGAAGCTGGACTTCGAGGAGATCCAGATTCCGCCGGGCCCGCGGCTGGGCTCGATCGTCGTCGAGGTCAGCAACCTCTCCAAGGCCTTCGGCGACAAGGTCCTGATCGACGACCTGTCCTTCACGCTGCCGCGCAACGGCATCGTCGGCATCATCGGCCCGAACGGTGCGGGCAAGACCACGCTGTTCAAGATGATCCAGGGCCTGGAGACGCCGGACTCCGGCGCCATCAAGGTCGGCGACACGGTCAAGATCTCCTACGTCGACCAGAGCCGCGCCAACATCGACCCGAAGAAGACCCTTTGGGCCGTCGTCAGCGATGAGCTGGACTACATCAATGTCGGTCAGGTCGAGATGCCCTCGCGGGCGTACGTGTCCGCGTTCGGCTTCAAGGGCCCGGACCAGCAGAAGCCGGCCGGTGTGCTCTCCGGTGGTGAGCGCAACCGTCTGAACCTGGCGCTGACCCTCAAGGAGGGCGGCAACCTGCTCCTCCTCGACGAGCCGACGAACGACCTCGACGTCGAGACCCTGTCGAGCCTCGAGAACGCACTGCTCGAGTTCCCGGGTGCGGCCGTGGTCATCTCCCACGACCGCTGGTTCCTCGACCGGGTGGCCACGCACATCCTCGCGTACGAGGGCGACTCCAAGTGGTACTGGTTCGAGGGCAACTTCGAGTCGTACGAGAAGAACAAGATCGAGCGGCTCGGCCCGGACGCGGCCCGTCCGCACCGCGCCACCTACAAGAAGCTGACCCGCGGCTGATGGCTCGCCACGTATACGCCTGCCCCTTGCGCTGGGCGGACATGGATGCGTACGGCCACGTCAACAATGTGGTCTTTCTTCGGTATCTCGAAGAAGCGCGTATCGACTTCCTGTTCCGCCCGGACAAGGACTTCCAGCAGGGGTCGGTCGTGGCACGCCATGAGATCGACTACAAGCGGCAGTTGGTGCACCGGCATCGTCCGGTGAGCATCGAGCTGTGGGTCACGAAGATACGAGCGGCTTCGTTCACGATCGAGTACGAGGTGAAGGACGAGGACGCCGTGTACGTACGGGCCTCGACCGTCATCGTGCCGTTCGACTTCGAGGCCCAGCGGCCGCGGCGGATCACCGCCGAGGAGCGGGAGTTCCTCGAGGAGTACGCCGATGGCACCGGTGAGAACAAGGACGGCAAGGACAGCAAGGAAGCGGAGGCCGTCGCGGCATGACCGTGCTGCCGCTGGCCGCTGAGGGGGAGGCGGCGTCGCTCGCCGCCTTCCTGCAGCGGCTCCTCAAGTACGACCGGGCCGCCGCGGTCCGGCTGCAGGCCGCGGGCGAGGCGCTCGCCGTTTTCGGGCGGGCGCCTGCGCTGGATGTCGTGGTCGTACGGGTCGTCGCCCTTGCCGAGCCCGCCGACCTTGACCGTACGGTCTCGGCGGGCGAGCTCCTGGAGGCCGTCCAACCCGCGGCGGTGACCGTCCCCACCGCCGTGACCGGGCCCGCATGGGCCGGGATGCTGCCGCCGCGCGGTGGCTGGCGGAAGCAGGAAGGGCTGCCGGAGAGCGGACCGTTGGGGCTTGCGGTGCAGGCGGCGGTCGGTGAGTTCAAGGTGCGCGTCGAGCAGCTTCCCGAGGACAAGCGCACGCGCGGCGAACTCGACAGGATCGGGGCGGAGATCTGGGGGCGGACCCTCGGGGCCACTCCGCTTCCGTTGCGGGCCGCGCACGCCGCGTATGTCTTCGGGCTGCTGCGTCCCGAGGCCTCCGCGGATCTTCTGACGGCCGGTTCGTGGCTGCGGTTGCGTACGCCGTACGGGTCGGTTGCGCTTCGGCGTACGGGCGGGCTGCCGGGGCTCGGGGTCACGCCGCTTTAGGGGTACGGGGGTTGGGGCGCCGCGTTCGTCGGGGGGAGGGGCGGGTTTTTCTTCCCCGGCCCCGCCCCTTCCCGGAAAGCGACAGTGCTGTCCGCCGCGCCCCCGCTCC
>NZ_JAEIMH010000088.1:29485-38531 GCF_016464295.1 Streptomyces sp. N35
GGGGGGGGGTTCTTCCCCCCCCGCCCCCGCCCCCCCCCCAACCCGGGGCCCCCCCCCCCTGGCCCCCTGCATCCGAACTTCGTTCGGATCTGCTCAAGCGCCGCAGGGGCTGAAAGGTCTGCTCAAGCGCCGCAGGGGCTGAAAGAGCTGGTAGTCGGGCTAGGTTGCCGAATCGTCCGGCCATACCCCGATGTGATCCGTCTCCAGCTCAAGCGCCACCCGGTCCCGCATCCCCAGCGTCTGTGTGTACTCGGCGGGGAGTTGGAGGCGGCCGGCGCGGTCGAGCATGGCGTACTCGCGGGCGATCAGGTGTTCCTCGCCCGTGGTCTCGTCCACCCGCGTACGCCGCAGGACCTCCGTGGACGTGCGGCCGTCGCGGATCGCGACCGTGCGGCGGACCTCCGTGGCCACCGTCTGGTCGTGCGTGACGATCACGATCGTCGTGCCGAGCTCCTCGTTGGCCGCGCGGAACGACTCGAAGATCATCCGCCCGGTCGCCGAGTCCAGCTCACCCGTGGGCTCGTCGGCGAGCAGCACCTCGGGATCGTTGGCGAGCGCCACGGCGATCGCGACCCGCTGCTGCTGACCGCCGGACAACTGGGCCGGCCGCCGGTCGCGCAGCTCGCCCACGCCGAGCAGCTCGAGCAGCTCCTCGGCCCGCGCCGCCTTCTTCGCCCGGCTGCGCAGGTTTCGGCCACCGCGCAGCTGCATCGGAAGCGCCACGTTCTGCGCCGCGGTCAGATACGGCAGCAGATTGCGCGCCGTCTGCTGCCAGACGAAACCGACGATCTCGCGGCGATAGCGCAGCCGCTCCTTGGCGCCCATCGACAGCAGATCGCAGTCCGCCACCTTCGCCTGGCCCGCCGTGGGCTCGTCGAGGCCGGCGAGGATGTTCATCAGCGTCGACTTGCCGCTGCCGGACGCGCCCACCAGAGCCATCAACTCGCCCTTGGTGACGAGCAGATCGAGGCCCTGGAGCGCCTGCACCTCGATCCCGTCGGCCGTGAAGATACGGACCAGACGGTCGCAGGAGATCAGCGCGTCATGCCCGTACGCGGGCCGGTCGCGGCGGCTCGTGGCCCGCTGTTCCAGCTCGGCGAGGGTCACGGCCGTCGTCTCGGAAGTGGTCATCGCGAATCTCCAGCCCTGAGTTCGGTGAGGGAGGTCTGCCGTGCCGTCCACCAGGCCTGTACGAGGGCGACCGAGACGGCGAGCAGCACCACCCCGCCCGCGGGCACCAGCAACGACCAGGGATCCATGCGCAGTTGTACGTCGCCGAAGACATCGGCCTGAGCGGCGAGCGCGATCTGGCCGAGCTCGAGCCCCGGCGCGAGCAGCTCCATCGCGGCGACGGCGACCAGCGCACCGCCGACCGCGGCGAGCAGCGCCTGCGGCAGCGCTTCGAGAACGAGCAGCCGCCTCGCCTGCCCCTTGCCGAGGCCCATGGTGCGCAACCTCGCGACCAGCGCGGTGCGTTCCGGCGCGGACTGAAGGAGCGAAAGCAGCACGGCCAGTACGGCATAGCCCGCTCCGGCCGCCACCGCGAAGCCGTACACCGTCTCGGCGCCGCTCTGCAGCGGGGAGTCGGCCATGGCGGCGCGTTCCTCGGTGCGCTGCTCGAAGGCGATGGAGTCGCCCGCGGTGGCCACCGCCTCGCGCAACTTCGCCGGGTCGTATCCGCTGCCCGTGGCGAACAGCGCGCTGTCGTCGGCGTCCGGCAGCCGGCTCGCGTCGATCAGCAGGAAGTCCGCCCCGAAACTCGCGGGCGTGGTCTCGCGCACCCCCGTCACCTTGGCCGTGAAGTCGCCCGCCGGGGTGCGCAGGGCGTTCTCGCCGCGGCCGAGCCGCTCGGCGGCCTTCGGTGTGGCGAGCGCGGGCAGGGCGCCGGAGCCGGGGGCCTTCAACTCGCCCGGGGAGAAGGTGCCCAGACCGGTGCGCGCGGACAGCCGCGCGTAGGACTCGGGGTCCACCGCGATCAGCGTGATCTCCTTGCCGCCGTCGGGCATCCGCATATTGGCGTCGAGGTAGACGGGGCTGACCTCGCGGATGCCGTCGAGGGCGCGCAGTCGGCCGGCGAGTTCCTTCGGCAGCGACTTGTTGGGCTGCGCGTTGACCCGTACGTCCGCGCCGACGGCCTGGAGCGCCGCTTCGTCACGCGCGTCGGCGATCCCGGCGATCACCGAACCGCCGAAGGCCGCCGTGGTCAGCGCCACGAGCAGCGCAAGCAGCGGCAGCGCCTGCGCGGCCGAGGTGCGTCCGGCCCGCGCGAGCGACAGGAAGCCGATCGCTCCGCGCCGGCGCATCAGGGGACGGCCGGCGATACGGATGGGCAGCGGATAGAGCCGTACGAGAAGCAGCGCGGCGATCAGGGCCACCATCACCGGAGCGGCGCTGACCAGACCGTCCGCGTCCTCGCTGCCGCGCCGGCGCAGGGCCACCACGGCGCCCACGGCCAGGACGAGGGCGGTCAGTTCGGCGATCGTGCGACGCGGCGAAGGCCTGGCGTCGACCAGGTCCTCGCGCCCGCCGTGGGCACGCAGCCGCAGATGGCCGACGACCGCGCGTACCGGCAGAGCCGTCACCGCGATCAGCGCCACGAGGGCCGCGCCGACGACCGAGGGGACGAGCCTGCCCTCCGGTCTGACCAGGGTCGCCAGCCACCAGCCGAGCGCGGCGGCGGGCAACGCGACCACGGCGGTCTCGGCACAGATCCGGCCGGTGATCCCGCGCACCGAACCACCGCGGGCGCGCAGCAAGGTGATCTCTCCGGTGCGCCGTGCCGCGGTGAGCGCGCCGGTCATCAGGAGGACGACCAGGGCGACGGCGCCGATACCGAATACGGCGACGGACACCACGGGGCTGATCGCCTCGCGCGCGGTGCTGAACTGGGCGAGGAGAGAGTCGAGTTCCGTACTCACCGAGATGGCCGAGGAGCCGGTGACATCGCTCAGCCGGGACAGGGCCGGGCCGTTCTCCAGCGAGGCCACACCCTCCTCGATGCCTGGCAGATCGGCGCTGTCGAGGCTGTCGAGGGCGAGCGGAATCCGCCAGTACAGATGCGGGTTGGGGTCGAGCGTCACCAGGAACGTCGAGGACTCGGGCGCGAGGAGCAGGCCCGCGCGCCAGTACTTCGCGGGGGTCGGGGCCGGCGGGCTGAGGGCGATGGAAGGGGTGCGCAGCGTGGGGTCGAAGGACCAGTAACTCCCCTGGGGGTTGAGCGGCTCGACGAATCCCGTGACCTTTACGCCCACCGGTGCGCGGCCCTCGACGGGGAAGTGGATGACCGCACCCAGCTTGATCTTCAGCGCCTTGGCCGTCGCCACGGTCACCGCGGCCTCGGCCTGCTCGCTGGTGGCCGTGCCCCCCTCGCCCTGCGGCAGCCGGCCCTCGACCACCCGCGCGTGCCGGTCGACCCCGGCCTGCGTGGAGATCACGAACTCCGGTTCCTTGCCCTCCGGCCGCGGCAGCCAGGCATCGCGCGCCTTCTTGGGGCGGTTCGTCTGGGCGCCGTAGGAGACCTCGGAACGGTCCGGAGTCAGCGGGTGCTTCAGCTCCTCCAGGATGCCCGGCAGGGCCTCGCGGATGACCCGGGGATCGACCTGTTGCGCAAACGCGCCCTCGTAAGCGCTGCCGGTCGCCACGTCGACTTCGATCCCGTTGCGGTCGGCCCCCGCCTCGATCAGCTGCGTGCGCAGGCCCTGTGTCTCGTACGTATCCACGGCACGCGGAAACACCGCCGCCAGGAACGCGGTCACCAGGACCAGGAGCGCCAGCGCCACCGACGGCATGGGCGCGGCCTTCAGACGGGTCCGTACCCAGGGTGCAACAGCCTTGGCCCGCATATCAGTTGCCCCCTTCGTGGCGCAGCGAGACCACCGGATCGGCCCGCCTGAGTGCGATCGCCGCGACGACGAGCAGCGGTACGGCCGCGACCGCCGCGAGCAACAGCGCCACCCGGCCGAGCGGCAGCTCCACCAGGACCGACGGCACGGGCTTGCCCGCGTCGCCGGTCAGCACGATCAACGGCACGACGGCCCGTGTCAGTACGGCGCCCAGCGCCAGGCCGACGGCCAGGGCGAGCCCGATGAGGACGCCTTGTTCGGCGGCGATCAGCCGCGCGAGCTGACGCTGCGGCGTGCCGAGGGCGCGCAGCACCGAGAACTCCGCGGCCCGTTCCCTGAGCGATCCGGCCGCGCTCACCGCGAAGCCCACGGCGGCAAGCGCCGCGGCGACGAGAGCCACCGCGAGCAGCGCGGACTGCGGGCCGGCACCGAGCGGATCGTCCCGCAGCTCCTGGGCCATCTCCGCCCGTACGAGGACCTGTTCGGGATCGACATCGGGCCGCGCCCGCAGGGCGTCGGCGACCTGCTCGGCCTTGCCCGGTTCGCCGGTCAGCCACCATTCGCCGGGGATGAGCTCCGTCTGGGCCTTGTAGGCCCTCATCTCCTGGGCCGCCCGCAGATCGAGCAGCACCGCGCCGCCATTCGCGGTGCTCGTGGGCAGTTCGGGCACCACCTTGACGATCTTGACCTGCAACGGACTGCTGGACAGCGGCAGGTCGAGGGTGGCGCCGAGCTCCGCGCCGCTCGCCTTGAGGAAGCGTTCAGTCACGACGGCGGCGGGCACGGGGGGCGCGGTCCGTACGACGGCGATCCCCACCTTTCGGACCGAAGGCCCGACGAGGGAGGCCACCGGAGGACTGTAGGCGGCCGACAGCGGCGCGTCGGACGTGCTCGTGGTCTCCACCGGCACCAGCTCGGGCAGCTCCGCCGACTCGGTGGCGCCGTCCTGCGCGGTACCGGCCCACTTGAGACGTCCGGACGGTGCGATCACCTTGCCGTCGGAGCGGATCGAGGTGACCTGGAACGTGTGCTGCTCGACCTGGTCCCGGGAGGGCGGCACTTCGAGGGTGAATCCCGTCAGCGTGAACGGTCCGGTCGCGGGCAGCTCCGCACCGACGGTGCGGGTACGGCCGTCGGCGGTCAACTTTCCCAGCGGCAGGGTCCGCTTGGTGCCGTAGCGGTCCTGGACCTGGGCGCTCACCGCTATGTCTCCGGTCTCGGTCGGCTTGTCGGAGGCGAGCCGTACCTCGAACTCCGCCTTCCCCGCGGCGGCGGGGAAGGCCACCCCGTACGAAGGTGCCTTCTTCTCCAGCAGAACGTCCCGCAGCTCCTTGCCGCTGCCCAGGTCTTCGCGCAGCAGCAGGCCGTCGGCCGCGTGCCGGATGTCGAGGGCGAGGAGGTCCGCGGTGCGTTCCCCGGACAGCTCCATGGTCCTGCGCACCGCGGGCGCCGCGTCGCGCACTCCGGGGAGCGAGGAGTACACCTCTCCCTGGGACTCGTTGGGCACCCGCCCGCCCTGGACCCGTAGGTGCGTGCCGACATTGAAGTCGGCCTGGTCCTCCTGGGACCAGTCCCAGGACGCCCCCTGGCCGATCGCCAACATGCCCATGGCGACGGCCAGTACGAGCAGCAGCACCGGTCCGGCACCGCGCAACGGGCGCCGGCTCAGCTGCCAGCCGGCCAGTGCGCCGGGCAGTCCGCGCCCCTTGGCGGCCCGGCGCTCGCCGAGCTTCGCGGCCGGCGGCAGCAGCCGCAGCGTCAGGATCGTGCCCGCGGGCAGCGCGAGCGCGGGGGCGCCGACCAGCAGCGGGTCCACGCCCAGATCGCCCTCGGTGTCCCCGCTGAGCACACCCCCGCCGGAGGTCTGCCGGTCCAGCTGCCAGTACGCCACGGCGGCGATCACCAGGAGGCCGACGTCGGCGCCCGCGCGGACCGGTGCGGGCAGCGACTTCATCCGGACCGAGCGGCGCATCCCGGTGAACGACAGCGCGGGCGCGACCACGGCGGTCGCACAGCCGAGCGCCACGACCAGCGCGACCAGCCACACGGCGAAGGTCGGCGCGGTCTCCAGCTCGAGACCGATGCGTTCGAGCGCGCCCTGACCGGCCAGGAGTTTCGTCAACGGGCCCGCGAGCAGCGGCGCGAGCAGTGCGGCGGGCACCGCGAGCAGCAGCGACTCGGCGGCCGAGAACCAGGCGACGCGGCCGCGGGAACCGCCGCGCGCCACGAGGAGATCCGTTTCTCCGGCGCGTTCGGAAGACAGCAGCCGTGCGACGAGCAGCAGGGCGTAGCCCGCGAGCAGGATCAGCTGGAGCGCGACGATGAGCAGCGTCGAGCGGGCCACGAGCAGGGAGCGTTCGGCCCGTTCGAGCACGGTGGGCAGTTCGGTGTCCGCGGTGAGCCCCGTGCTGATCCCGGAGATCTTCGCGAACTGCTCGCTGCCCTTCGCGGCCGACTCCTTCAACTCCGCGATGCGGTCCACGCGTACGTCACGGAAGTCGGCGGTCGCGAGCCAGGCGCTGTCCCCGGGCTTCACACGGCTCTTGGCGAAGGTGGCCGGGTCGGTCAGCAGCGGGCCGTAGGTGGTGAAGTCGAGCTTGCGGGCACCGCGCCCGTTCAACTCGTCGACCTGCCAGTACGGATCCGTGGCGTCCTTGGGCTGATAGACGCCGGTCACCTGCACGGTCACGGGCGGGCCGTCGAGCCGGTCGGAGAGCTTCACGGGCGGGCCGCCCGGGGTCAAGTCCAGTTCCTTGGCGGCCGATTGGGGGAGCGCCACCTGGATGGCGCCCTTGTCCGTGGCCTTCGGCCAGGCGCCCTCGACAAGCCGGATCCTGGAACGGTCCAGGTCCGCGAGATGGGTGAGATACGGATCGCCCGCGCGGTCCTGCGGCGCCTGGAAGGAGCGCGGCAGCGCATACGGGCTGGACTTCTCGTACGCGCGCAGGGAGACCGGCAGTCCGTCGAAAACGCGCCGCGCCCCGGCCTCGACCTTCCGTTCGAGCTCGGCTCTTTCCCCGGGCGCGACATCCGTCCGTACGACCAAGGACGCCGGCGCCGCGGAACGTGTCAGCAGCGAGTGGCGCAGGGCCGCATCGCCGATCGCCCCGGAGAAACCGGTGAGGGTGGCGAGCACGGACGTGGTCAGCAGGACCGCGAGCAGCGCGGCCACGAGCAGCAGCCGGTGGGCGCGCACACGCAGAAAGATGAACCCCGTCACCCGATCACCGGTCCCCGTCCCCTGGGCGGAGCCCCCGCTCCGTAGCCCTGAACCGTGACTCTTTCAGGTCGGATACGGGAAGGGAAACCGCTCTCTGGTCGAATTTGACCAGATCGTGACCGCAATACGGGGAGGGAGCACCGCATTCCGGAAAGGAGCGGGCTCTCCTGCTCAGCCCGCGGTGTTGACCATCGAGGCGGCCGCGTACGTCAGGTAGTTCCAGAGCGTGCGGTCGTGTTCCTCGGAGAGCCCGAGCTCGTCGACCGCCGCGCGCATGTGCTTCAGCCAGGCGTCATGCGCGGCCCGGTCCACCTGGAACGGTGCGTGCCGCATCCGCAGCCGGGGATGGCCGCGGTTGTCGCTGTACGTGCGGGGGCCGCCCCAGTACTGCATCAGGAACAGCGCGAGCCGCTCCTCGGCCGGACCGAGGTCCTCCTCCGGGTACATCGGCTTGAGCAGCGGGTCCTCGGCAACCCCCTGGTAGAAGTGGTGCACCAGGCGCCGGAAGGTCTCCTCGCCGCCGACCTGCTCGTAGAAACTCTGCTCCTGAAGCGTGCCGCGCGGGATCTCGTTCACTCCTCCATGGTCTCAGACCACTCGGCCGAGGACCGGGGGACTAGGACTCCTGTCCAGCGGCTCCGGCAGGCGCGGGGCCTCGCATCCGGGAGCAAATCGCAGCACAGTGGGTATATGGGTGCGCCCTTTGAGCCCGAACAGCCCGAGCCCCAACAGCCCGGTCGGTCCGGTCGGTCCGGTCGGCCCGGTGGGTCCGGTCGGCCCGCGCCGCTTCCGCCCGACGCGCGGGGCGGCGAGGACCCCGCCGCCGCGGCTGCCTCCGTGGCGCGTGCGGACCTGGTGCGGGAGATCGAGGAGAGCGGGGCGTTCGACGGCGAGCCCCGGTGGCGGGAGGTGTTCGCCGAGGTCCCGCGGCATCTGTTCGTGCCGTACTACTACGCCTCGGTCGCCGGCGGCTACGAGCGGCTGTGGGGCGAGGATCCCAGCCCGGCGCGCAGGCACCGCTGGCTCAAGGGGGTCTACGCGGACGCCCCGCTGGCCACCAGGGTGCGCGACGGCGAGCTGGTCTCCTCCAGCAGCCAGCCCTCGCTGATGGCGAAGATGCTGGCCGAACTCGACGTCCGGGACGGGCAGTCGGTCCTGGAGATCGGCGCGGGCACCGGCTACAACGCGGCGTTGCTCGCCCACCGCCTAGGCGACGGCCTGGTCACCACGGTCGACCTCGAACCGGAGATCACCGAGGCGGCCCGCCGGCATCTGGCCCGGGCCGGCTACCGTCCGGCGGTCGTCACGGGCGACGGTGCGCGGGGGTGCGCGGCCCGTGCCCCGTACGACCGGATCATCGCGACCTGCACCATGTCGACGATCCCGCGGCCGTGGCTCGATCAGTGCCGGCCCGGGGCGCGGATCCTGGCGCCGCTGGCCACGGGGCTCATCGCCCTCGAGGTGCGCGACAGCTCGCACGCGGAGGGCCGCTTCCTGCAGACGCCCGCGTACTTCGTCCCCCTACGCGGCGATACGAGGGATGCCGAGCGTCCCCGTTACGCGTCCTCGCTCCCGCGCCGTATCGCCCAGGACGAACTCTTCCGCTTCCTCCTCGCCCTCACCTCGGGCTCCCTGGATCCCGAGGAGGCCTTCGCCCTGTGGCGGCGCGAGGCCCGGCCGACGAGGGAGCGGTTCGGGGTGACGGTGGAGTCGGGGGCGGTGTGGGCCTGGCTGGATGATCCGTCGGGGCCGTATGTATGGGCGCTGGGGTAGCCGGTTTCGCGCCGGACGAGCCGCACACGCCGACGCCCGGCCTCCCGTACGGCGGGAAGCCGGGCGTGTGGGACCGGGGGGGGTAGGGCGTCTCTTTCGGATCTTGCCGGGGGCGCGGGGTCTGGCACGCGCATCTGCCGCGTTGTCGTCAGTCGCCGACGCTCCGCGTCGACTCCCTCCTCCGCCTTGCAGCTGCACGCACCAGACCCCG
>NZ_JAEIMH010000089.1:0-438 GCF_016464295.1 Streptomyces sp. N35
GGGGCCGCGCCCTGCCTCGGCCTCCCGGGCGAGGGGCGCCTCGCGCGCGAGCCGGGCGGCGCCGATGCCGGGCGCCTCCAGGAGGACCACATCGGCCTGCCGCGCCGCCAACTCCCTTCGCCCGGACGGATCGTGTGCGGCGAGCGCGACGACGACGGGCGGGCGGCCCTGGGGCGGGCGGGGGACTACGGAGGGGCCGCGTACGGAGAAGTGCGGGCCTTCGAAGTCGATGGGGTGCGGACGGTCGCGGTCCCCGAAGCGCCCGGTGGCGGCGTCCCGTATCTCCGCGTCGTCCTTCCAGCTGTCCCACAGCCGGGCGGCGACCTCGGTGGCGTCGGGCGCCTGCGCCCACAGCTCGGCCGCGGGGGCGGCGCGCCGCCGGCCGGACCCCCCGGCGTCGGCCCCGGGGGCCGCCCCCGCGACCGGCCCCCCCGCGCG
>NZ_JAEIMH010000089.1:448-38236 GCF_016464295.1 Streptomyces sp. N35
CCCGCGCGGGGCGGCGCCGGGGGGGGCGCCGCCCCCCGCCCCCCCCGGCCGGCCGGGGGGGGGGGCCCCCCGCCGGCCGCCCGCCCGGGCTTCGGCCGCGGTGCCCGACACCTCGACCAGCCACCCGGCGCGGCCCTCGCTGACGAAGTCGAGGGTGGCCAGGGCGGTGGCGGTGTGGAAGGGCTCGGTGTGCGTGGTGGTGACGGTCGGGACCAGGCCGATACGGCGGCTCGTGGGCGCGATACGGGCGAGTACCGCGACCGGGTCGAGCCGGCCGGCGTGGTCGTCGGGCGGTGGGGCGAAGGAGTCGCCGAGGGTGATGAAGTCGAGGGCGCCCTGCTCGGCGAGGTCGGTGAGCTCGCTCCAGTACGGGGCGGTGTGGGACTCGGCGGGGTGGTTCCCGCGGAGTGCGGCGGTAGGACTCCCGCCGAGTTCGACGGAGAGATGGAGTTCTCGGGGCATGGCATCCGGTCCTGTGCGTCGCTGCGGGGCGGTGGCTACTTGTCGGTCTTCGGGGGCCCGGGCGGATCGATCCGGGTCAGAGGACCTTCGAGAGGAAGGCGCGGGTGCGCTCGTGCCGTGGGCGGTCGAGGACGGCTGCGGGAGGGCCCTGTTCCACGACGACTCCGTCGTCCATGAACACCACGGTGTCGGCGACCTCCCGGGCGAAGCCGATTTCGTGTGTGACGACGACCATGGTGGTTCCGCTGCGGGCCAAGTCCTTGATGACGTCCAGGACTTCACCCACCAGCTCGGGGTCGAGCGCCGACGTCGGTTCGTCGAAGAGCAGCACCTTCGGCGAGAGCGCGAGCGCGCGGGCGATCGCGACGCGCTGCTGCTGGCCGCCGGAGAGCTGGCGCGGATAGGCGTCGGTCTTGTCGGCGAGACCGACCCGGTCGAGCAGCCGGCGCGCGGTGTCCTCCGCCTCTTCGCGGGGCCGGCGCAGCGCGGAGACGGGTGACTCGACGAGGTTCTCCAGGACCGTCAGATGCGGGAAGAGGTTGAAGTTCTGGAAGACGAACCCGATATGGGTGCGCTGCCGCAGGACGTCCTTCTCCTTGAGCTCGTGCAGCTTGTCCCCGGCGCGGCGGTAGCCGATGAGCTCGCCGTCGATGCTGATCCAGCCGCGGTCGACCTTCTCCAGATGGTTGATGGTGCGCAGGAGTGTGGACTTGCCCGAGCCGGACGGGCCGAGGACCACGGTGACCTCGCCGGCGTGAATCCGCAGGTCGACGCCGCGCAGCACTTCCAGGGGGCCGAAGCTCTTGTGGACGCCGTGCACGTCCACCATCACATCGCTCATCGGGTGTCTCCAGGGGACTGGGAAGGAAGGCATGGCGGTCGCTCCGCCCGGCTATCGGCTGTGCTCGGGCGGGTTGATCCGCGAGGACTCGATCGCGGACGGCGAGGTGCCCCACTTCTTCAGGATCCGGGCGTACGTGCCGTCCTTGATCAGTTCGTCGACGGCGGCCTGGAAGGCCTTGGTGAGCGGGGAGCCCTTCTTGAAGGCGAAGCCCACGTCGAGGCGGTGGAACTCACCGAGGAAGGTGGTCCCCGACGCGGCCTGTGCGGCCTGGTACCGCAGGCCGTTGATCGTCGACATGATCACGTCGATCCGGCCCTGCTGCAGCGCGGTGAGGGTCGCGCCGTTGTCGGAGTAGACCTTCACGTCGTACGGCTTCCTGCCCTCCTTCGCGCACACGCCCTGCTGCTCCGTGAGGGTCGCCTCGAAGGTGGTGCCCGCGCCGGTGCCGATGGTCAGGCCGCACAGCTGGGTGAGGTCCGTGACCTTCCTGCCCAGCTCCGTGTTGCCCTTCTTCACGGCGAAGCCCTGGCCGTCGTTGATGTAGGTGACGAAGTCGATGGTCTTCAGGCGCTCGGCGGTGACACCGAAGTTGCCGGTGCCGAAGTCGTACTTGCCGCTGCCGAGGGCCGGCAGGATCGTCTCGAAGGACGCGTCCTGCCGCTGCAGCTTCAGACCGAGCACCTTGGCGACCGCGTCCGCGAGGTCGATGTCCTGCCCGGCCGGCGCCTTGCCCGAACCTCCGCCGCTCCCGGCCCCGTTCGAGCGGGATGACCCCAAGGGGTAGTACGCCCCGGGCGGGGAACCGACCGAGGTGCCGACGCGCAGGGTGCCCGCCTTCCGTACGTCCTCGGGCAGCAGGGCGGCGGCCGACTCCACCTTGCGTACGGCGGCCACCGGGGCGGCGGCCGGGGCGGCGGGGGGCTGCGCCCCCGCCCGGACGGCGCCGGGACCGGAGTCGGACCCGCAGGCGGTCACGGCGAGCAGCGGCAGCAGGGCCAGGCCGGCGGCCAGGCGCAGACGGGTTCCTATGGCGCGGATCTTCACGGGGCGGGGGCCTTTCCCGGGTGGGGTGGACGGTGAGGTGCTGCTCGATGGCGCGCGACGGTCACCTCGGTGACCGCCAACTCCGGTGCGGAGGTCATCCGTTCACCGCTGTGAGCGTCCGCGTCCCGCGCTCGGCCCGTTCGGCGTCGCGCTTGGCGACCTCCTCGCGGACCAGCGGGATCACATAGCGGCCGAAGTCGATGGCGTCGTCGAGCAGGTCGTAGCCGCGTGCGGAGAGGATGTCGACGCCGAGGTCGTAGTAGTCGAGCAGCGCCTGGGCGACCGTCTCCGGGGTGCCGACCAGCGCGTTGGAGTTGCCCGCGCCACCGGTCGCGGCGGCGGTCGGTGTCCACAGCGCGCGGTCGTACCGCTCGCCCGCCTCGGCGATGGCGATCAGCCGCTGGGAACCGGTGTTCTGAGGAGTCGCAGCCTCAGGGGAGCCGGGACGGTGGTGACGGACGAGACCGGACGTGCGCCGTTCGCGGATCGCGCCGACCGTGCGATGGGCCTTCTCCCAGGCCAGCTCCTCGGTGGGGGCGATGATCGGACGGAAGGCGACCTGGATACGCGGCACATCGGTGCGTCCCGCCGCCTTGGCGGCGGCCTTCACGGCCTCGATCTGCTCGGCCGTCTTCGCCAGGGGCTCGCCCCACAGGCCGGAGATGGCGGCCTCGGGGCCCCCCGCCGCGTAGGCCGCGGGCGACGAACCGCCGAACGACACGTTCGGGCGCGGCTGTTGGACCGGGAAGACATCGCTGACGAAGTCGTGGAAGAGATAGTGCTCGCCCTCGTGGTCGAAGGGCTCGTGCGTGGTCCAGATCTTCTTGACGATGCCGATGTACTCGCGGGTGCGGGCATAGCGCTCGTCCTTGGTGAGCGCGTCGCCCTCGCGGCGCTGCTCGTGGTCGTCGCCGCCGGTGATGAAGTGCACGGTCAGGCGGCCCTCGCTGATCCGGTCGAGGGTGGCGAAGGTCTTCGCGGCGAACGTGGGATACGAGACGTTCGGCCGGTGGGCGAGCAGGATCTGCAGCGTGTCCAGGTGACTGGCGAGGTACGCGGCCGCCGGTGCCGGATCCGGTGAGCCGGACCCGTACGCGAAGAGCACCCGGTCCCAGCCGTGCTCCTCGTGGGCGCGGCCGAGGCGGAGTGTGTACTGCTTGTCGAAGGCGGCGCCGGAGCGCGCGGTGGTTTCCGAGCCGTCGTTGGTGGCGGCGATACCGAGGAATTCCACGGGCATGGGGAGGAGACCTCTCTCGGGCGGCGGCACAGGGGCAGGTCGAACTGCCGTGTGTGTGGGCAGGGGTGACGGACCGTCAAGGTAGACGGCAGGCGGTGATACGGGTGTGTGACGACGTGAAGCGTCAGGAGGGCACGTCAGGAGTACGTGCCGGAAAACGGGGGATCGCGGCAGCGCGCGGAAGGTTCAGAACTCGGCCCGCGACGGGGTCACCGAGGGAGGGAAGGGCCGGTCCGGGCGGCCCGCTGCCGGGTCAGACGCAACACGCCGCGGACCACACCCGACCGAAGTCGATGTGATCGCGCGTGACCAAGCGCTCTGTGGCAGGCATGCGCTCCATTGAGCAGGACGCCGTCCCGCCCGTCAAGCGACGCCCGGATGGTGGACCGTTCAACTGGCCCTGGAACAAGGGGAATTGGGGTTTGTTGCAGTCATGTGTTGTTCGCATGTACGGCTGCCTCGTCCTGTTGACGGCTCCGCACGGAGCGCCCATACGATCGACGGCGGACCGGCCCGCCCCGCAAGGGCGGGCCGTCCGGCCGCGTTGAGGGACGCGGAGCGTGTGACGACGCGAACCCCCGGCCGCTTCCCGCGAGCGCCCGGGTGGTGCCCACGCCCGCGATTCCCTCCCGGAGCCCTCCATGGTCATGCCTCCCGACGTCACCTCGGCCCCCGTACCGCCGGCCGACGCCGTGCCCCTGCCCGCAGGCGAACTCCACGCCGCCAAGCACGCCGGCTCCGAGACGCCGAGTATCGTGCCGCGCCGGCACGTCGGCCGCTGGGCGACCGCCGCCGTGGCGCTGCTCGTCTTCGCCATGGTCCTCAACTCGGTGGTCCGCAACGACGCCTTCCAATGGGGCGTGGTGGGCGACTACTTCACCACCGCGGCTGTCCTCGACGGCTTGCTCCTCGCCCTGTGGCTGACCGGCGTGGTGATGGTGCTCGGTTTTCTGCTCGGCACCGTCCTGGCGGTGATGCGCCTGTCCGTCAATCCGGTGCTGCGGACCCTGAGCTGGGGCTTCGTCTGGGTCTTCCGGTCCACGCCGCTGCTGGTGCAGCTCCTGTTCTGGTTCAACATCGGCGCCCTCTATCCGACGCTGAGCCTCGGGGTCCCCTTCGGCCCGGAGTTCCTCACCGTCAAGACGGTGAACCTGCTCGGCCCCACCCTCACCGCCGTGATCGGACTGACCCTGCACGAAAGCGCGTACGCCGCCGAGGTGGTGCGCGGCGGCATCCTCTCCGTGGAGTCCGGGCAGACCGAGGCCGCGCAGGCGCTCGGCCTGAGCAAGCGGCGCACCCTCCGCAGGATCGTGATCCCGCAGGCGATGCGCTCCATCGTGCCGACCGCGGGAAACATGCTGATCGGCACCTTGAAGGGCACGAGTATCGTCAGCGTCCTGGCCGTGCACGACCTGCTGTACTCGGCCCAGTTGATCTACAACCAGACGTACCAGGTCATCCCGCTCCTGATGGTCGCCACGCTCTGGTACATCGCGGTCACCAGTGTGCTCAGCGCGGGCCAGTACTACGTCGAGCGCCATTACGCGCGCGGCAACTCCCGTGCGCTGGCGCCCACCCCGTTGCAGCGCGTACGGATCCACCTCGGGTCCGTACGCCGGTGGCTGAGCAAGGTGACCGCCCCCGCCGCCCGCCCGGCGGGCGGCGGCGGGCGGTGACCGACTCCACGCCCCCGGCCGTCCTGGTGGTCGTCGGCGCGGGGCCGCGCGCCACCGGACTGCTCGAACGCATCGCGGCCAACGCACCCGAACTGTGGGACGAGACAGGCGAGTTGGCTGTCCATCTGGTGGATCCGCACCCGCCGGGCCCCGGCCGGATCTGGCGCCATGAGCAGTCGCCGCTGCTGCGGATGAACTCCATGGCCGAGGACGTCACCATGTTCACCGACGAGTCCTCCACCGTGGACGGCCCCGTGCGTCCGGGACCGTCCCTGGCCGCCTGGGCGGGGCAGTTCTCCGGCCGCGGTCCGCGCCACGAGCCGGTCACGGGACCCGCCGACCCCGGCGTCCTGGCCCGACCGCGCCCCCCGCGCCCCACCGACTTCCCCACCCGCCGCGCCCAAAGCGCCTATCTGGACTGGGTGTTCCGGCGCGTCCTGAACGAACTGCCGCCCACGGTCACCGTGACCTGGCACCGCACCACCGCGACCGCCGTGACCGGCCCGCAGGACGGCCCGCAGCAGGTGCGTCTGGCCGACGGTGCCACCCCGCTCACGGCCGACCTCGTGGTGCTCGCCCAAGGCCACCTCGGCTCCCTGCCCGACACGCGCCACCGTGCGCATGCCGCGTTCGCCCGGCGGCACGGTCGCTTCCATCTCCCGCCGCAGTTCACCGCCGACGCCGATCTGTCCGCGCCGCGGCCCGGCGAACAGGTCATCGTGCGCGGTCTCGGCCTGGCCTTCATCGACGTGATGGCGCTGCTCACCGAGGGCCGCGGCGGCACCTTCCGCACCGCACCCGACGGCACCCTCACCTATCTGCCCTCGGGCCGCGAGCCCGTGCTCCATGTCGGATCACGCCGCGGTGTGCCGTACCACTCCAAAACCCGCTACCGGCTGCAGGGCCCCCGCCCGCCCCTGCCCCGCCACTTCGGCCCGGACGCGGTGGACGCGCTCGTCGCCGAGGACCGTCCGCTGGACCTGCGCCAGGACGTATGGCCGCTGATGGCCAAGGAGATCGGCTTCGGCCACTACCACGAGCTGTTCCACACGCACCCCGAGCGCACCGCGCTGCCCTGGCCCGAGTTCCGGGCCGCGTACGACCGGCTCGGCTGGTACTCGGCGGAGCTGGCCGCCCTGGTCGCCACCGCGGTGCCCGATCCGGCGGACCGCCTGGACTTCGAGGCCCTGGACCGCCCGCTGGCCGGGCGGACCTTCCCCGAACCGGACGCGTTCCAGGACCACTTGCGCGCCCGCATCACCGAGGATGTCGGGCGCCGCGAGAACCAGGAGTTCAGCGCCGACCTCGGCGCGTTCCTCGCGCTGCTCTCCGTCTACGGACAGCTGCCGCGCCTGGTCGCCTCCGGCCGGCTCACCGCCCGTACGGTCGCCGAGGACCTGGACGGCTGGTGGCGCGGCTTCTTCGGCTTCCTCGCCTCCGGACCGCCCGGCTTCCGGCTGCGGCAGCTCCTCGCGCTCTCCCGCGCGGGCGTCGTACGGTTCCTGGGCGCCGACGTCCGTATCGGAACCGACGACACCACCGGCACCTTCACCGCGACCTCCGGCACGGTCCCCGGCCACATCACGCACGCCACCGCCCTCATCGAGGCGTATCTGCCTCAGGCTTCGCTCGAACGCACCGAGGACCCCCTGCTCGGCGGTCTGCGCCGGGAGGGTGCGCTGGCCGAGGAGGTCATCGCCGACCCCGCGTACACCCATCGCTCGGGGCTGCTCACCGTGACGCCCGCCGACGGCCGCGTCATCGACCCGTCCCTCGGTCGCCCCCACCCCCGCCGGATCGCCCTGGGCGCCCCGACCAACAGCCGCGGAATAGCCGCCTTCGCCCGCCCCCGCACCAACGCTCCGGCCTTCCGCCAGAACGACTCCACGGCTCGTGCGGTCCTGAACGCCTTGCGCGAATCCGGTGGGCGGGGGCAGCGGCGGCCGGCCGGGCCTCGGGTCCTGCGGCAGTGATGCGTGCCCTCGCCCTGGGGCTCAGGTCCTGCGGCAGTGAAGATGCGTGCCCTCGCCCTGGGGCTCAGGTCTGGCGAGGGGCACGTGCGTCACCTGTGCGGCATCCGTTCGAGGAGCCTTACCCCTTGCGGTAGTTGCGCGCGTCCTCGCCCGCCGCGAGGACCATGTCGAGGTCGCCGCCCACCGAGGCGGTGACGACGACGCCGACCGCGCCCTCGACGAACGGGGCGTCCACGATACGGGTGCCGGCCGGCAGCACGCGGTCGTCGGAGCCGGAGAGCAGGGCCTGCACGGTCAGGACCGCGCTGCCCATGTCGCACAGGACGGCGACGCCCTTGCCCTCGTCGGCCTTGAGGGCCGCCGCGTGGATGCGCTCGGCGCTGGTGCCGATCCGGCCGTCGTCGGTGCCGCCGGCCGCGTACACCGGGGCGATGTCGCCGGAGCCGACCATGGCCTTGGCCAACTCGGCGGTGGCTTCGGCCACTTCACGGCTGTGCGAGACCAGGACGACGCCGACCCGGCCGCCCGTGGCGGCCGCGTTCTCCGTGCTCGTGGGCTCCTCGGCCCGGGCGGCGGCCGCGGGGCGCGGGGACCACGCGGGGTCGGGGGCGAGCACCAGGGCGTGGAAGAGCAGCACGACCGAATGGGGGCCCCCGTCCTCGTGACCGATGCTGCGCTCGCCCAGGTAGCTGGCGCGGCCCTTCCTGGCCTGCATCGCCCCGGTGCTCTCGGCGCCGGACAGCGCCGCGGCGCTCGCGGCGGACAGCGCGCCGGTGATCTCCCGGACGTCGGGCGCGTCCTCGGCGGATCCCGGTGCGTCGAGCGCGTCCAGGGCCGGCAGCAGCGCGTCCAGGAGCGTCGAGTCGCCGGGTACGGCACCGCCCAGTTTGCCGACGGCCTCGGCGCCGGCCCGCAGTGCCGCGGCGAACTCCGGCAGGGTGACGGCTTCGGCGGCGCCCAGACGCTTGCCGGTACGGCGCAGCGCCATGCCGAACAGCGGACCGGACGCGCCGCCCACGGAGTTGGTGAGCGTGGTGCCGGCCAGAGAGAACAGCTCACCGGGGGTGGCGGACGGGTGCTGCGCGGCGGCCTCGCGCACGGCACCGAAGCCGCGCACCATGTTCGCGCCGTGGTCGCCGTCACCGGCCGCCGCGTCGAGAGCGGTCAGCCGGGCGGCGTCCCGTTCGAAGAGCTGAGCGGCGGCGCCGACCCAGCGGCCGAAGTAGGCGGCATCGAGGGCGAGTTCAGGGGTGTGCTCGGGGGTGGGCTCGGGCTTGGCAGTCATCGGACTGGTCTTCCTGACGAGAGGGAGGCGGGAGGCGGGAAGCGGATCGAGGGGGAGCGGGGCTCAGGCGTCCCAGCGCAGGGACGGGGTGTGCACGGGCGCGTCCCACAGGCCGGTCATCTGCTCGTCGGCGCGGCACACCGTGATCGTGCAGCCGGCCATGTCGAGGCTCGTGACGTAGTTGCCGACCAGTGAGCGGGCCACCTGGATGCCGCGCGCGGCGAGGACCCGCTCGACCTCGGCGCGGACGATGTACAGCTCGACCGGCGGGGTCGCGCCGAGCCCGTTCACGAGGACGATCACCGGGTCGCCGGAGGCCTCCGGCAGATCCGCGAGCACGGCGTCGAGCATGATCTCGGTGGTCTCGGCGGCGGTGGTGAGCCGCCCGCGGTACCGGCCGGGCTCGCCGTGGATACCGACGCCGATCTCGATCTCGTCCGGGCCGAGCGTGAAGTTGGGCGCGCCGTTCGCCGGAGTCGTGCACGAGGACAGGGCCACGCCGAAGCTGCGGCTGCGCTCGTTGACCTTGCGGGCGAGCGCGGCCACCTCGGCGAGCGGCGCACCGGTCTCGGCCAGCGCGCCCGCGAGCTTCTCCACGAACAAGGTGGCGCCCGTGCCGCGGCGGCCCGCTCCCTCGCCGCGCGCGACGGCGACGTCGTCGTCGACCACGACGGTCTCCACCTTGATGCCGTCGTCGTCCGCGTCCTCGGCGGCCATGCCGAAGTTGAGGATGTCGCCCGTGTAGTTCTTGACGATGTGCAGCACACCCGCGCCGGCGTCCACGGCGGCGGTGGCCTGGCCGATGCGGTCGGGCACGGGCGAGGTGAACACCGGCCCCGCGACGGCCGCGTCCAGCATGCCGCGCCCGACGAAGCCCGCGTGCAGCGGCTCGTGGCCGCTGCCGCCGCCGGACAGGATCCCGACCTTGCCGGGCACCTTGCCGCCGGCCCGCAGGACGATCCCGGCCTCGGCGTCGACCGCCAGCTCCGGGTGCGTGGCCGCCATACCGCGCAGGGCGTCGGCGACCACGGTCTCCGGAGCGTTGATCAGCTTCTTCACTACGGACTTCTCCTTTGATTTCCGTACGACTGAATTGCGTAGGGCGAAGCGCACGGGAATGCCGAAAATAGAAGGCGTAATAGCCTGCCGGAAAATCCTTGAATATCGGCGCCCGGGGGGAGCTTTACCGGAAGATTAACCTCGGCTGCAGGGGGTCGCATAGGTCTTTGGTCCCGGTTCGACGGATACAAAGACCCCTCTTCGGTGCATTTCTTTCCCGCTGAATTTCTGTGGCACACTCCGGTCACCGGTCGCGGTGAATTGTATTTCTTCGATGAAGCAGGAATAGCCGTCCTTGTGACGGCTCGCCCCAGGAGGTCGCACCATGAATACCGTCGCCACCCGCATGATGATCAGCCCGCCGAAGTACGTGCAGGGCGCGGGCGCCGTGCAGACCCTGGGTGAGCACGTGGCACGCCTCGGCGAGAACGCGGTCGTCCTCGCGGACAAGGGCGTGTGGACCCTGGTCGACGAGGCGGTCACGCAGTCCCTGTCCGCGGCCGGCGTGAAGCTGACCAAGGAGGTCTTCGGCGGTCTGTGCACCCAGAAGGAGATCGACCGCATCACCGCGGTCGCCGAGCGGGCGGGCGCGGACGTCGTCATCGGCATCGGCGGCGGCACCGCCATCGACACCGCCAAGGCCGTCGGCCATGCCCGCGGTGACATCGCGGTCGTCAGCGCACCGACCGTCGCCTCCACCGACGCGCCCACCAGCGCGCTCGCCGTCATCTACACCGAGGAAGGCGCCTTCGAGCGCTACTCCTTCTTCTCCCGCAACCCCAACCTGGTGCTCGTCGACACCCAGTTGGTCGCGGGCGCCCCCTCGCGCTTCATCGTCTCCGGCATGGGCGACGCGCTCGCCACCTGGTACGAGGCGCGGGTCTGTGTCGCCGCCGAGCGCACCGCGATGGCCGGCGGCCTGGCCACCGGTGCCTCGCTTGCCCTGGCCAAGCTGTGCTGGGAGACGCTCATGGAGTACGGGCCGCAGGCCCGCCTCGCGGCCGAACAGCACGTGGTCACCCCGGCGTTGGAGAAGATCACCGAGGCGAACACCCTCCTGTCCGGCCTCGGCTTCGAGAGCTGCGGTCTCGCCGCGGCCCACGGCATCCACAACGGCCTGACCGTCTCGCACAAGGTGCACGGCATGATGCACGGCGAGAAGGTCAACATCGGCACGCTCGCCCAGCTGATCCTCGAAGGCGCCCCCACCACGGAGCTGGACACGTACCTCGAGTTCAGCCACGCCGTCGGCCTGCCCACCACGCTCGCCGGGATCGGCCTCGGCGACGCGGACCGCGAGGAGCTCCTGGCGATCGGCCGCGCCTCGACCGCACAGGGCGAGACGACGCACAACATGCCGTTCGCGGTGACCCCGCAGATGGTCGCCGACGCCCTGGTCGGCGGTGACGCCTACGCCCGTGCGTACGCGAGGAAGCACGCGGCCTGAGGGCCGCGTCCGCGGCTCGCCTCAGCTGCCGGGGAAGGTCACCTTCGTCAGCTCCTCCGAGCGCTGCCAGATACGGCGGGCGTCCTCGGGCTTGTTCAGGCGGGAGTACAGCTTCTGCCGTGCGGGCGGGCCGCCCAAGTGGCCGGGCCCGCCCGGACCGTAGAACCGGCCGCTCTCGGCGTCGGGGGCGGTGGCCGCGTACAGGGCGGGCAGCTTCGCGCTCTCGACCGTCCCGACGAGGATGCCGCGGGAGGACAGCGCGCGGATCACGCGTACACCCAGGGTGTCCTTGTCGCGTCCCACCTCGGGGCGCGCGGCGAGCAGGTTCGTCGGCGCGACCCCGGGGTGGGAGAGGTTGCTGGTGATGCCCCAGCCGCCGGCCCGGCTGCGCCGGTGGAGTTCCAGTCCGAAGAGCCCGAACGCGATCTTCGACTGGCTGTACGCCTTCATGCCGTCGTACGAGCGTTCCCAGTTGAGGTCGTCCCAGTTGATGGCGCCCCGGTTCGCCGCGACGCTGACCTGGGAGGTCACCCGCGCCCGGCCCGCGCGCAGCAGCGGAAGGAGCTGGGCCACCAGGGCGAAGTGGCCGAGGTGGTTGGTGCCGAACTGCAGCTCGAACCCGTCGGCGGTGGTCTGCCGGTCGGGCGGGGTCATGACGCCGGCGTTGTTGATGAGCAGATGCACCGGGTGCCCCTCGCCGCGGAGGGTCTCGCCGAGTGCCGCCACCGAGTCGAGCGAGGACAGGTCGAGGGCGCGCAGCGACACGTTGGCGCCGGGCGCCGTGCGACGGATGGTCTCCAGCGCCGCCTCGCCCTTGCGGGGATTGCGTACGGGCAGGACGACCTCGGCCCCGGCCGCCGCGAGCCGCGTGGCGATACCGAGCCCGATGCCGTCGCTGGCACCCGTGACGACGGCACGCCGCCCGGTGAGGCCGGGGACGGTGACGTCGATGGGCTTGCGGGGCATGGGTTCACTCCCGGGAATGTGGGGCGGCTGATGTCGCCGTCCGCGAGGGCGATCACCGGCCATCCTGCCCCCGGGCGAGGCGCTCCGCCGCTCGGGAAAGGGGGATCGAGAAGGCGTGGATACGGAGCTGCGCGGCCGGTAGAAAGGTGCATGAGCGGTCTGCGCGCCGGGACGGTCCGCGGGCCGGCGGACGAACTGCACCGGCTGCGGAGGTGCACCGACGGCAGAAGAAGTGCACCGGCAGCGTGGGTGCGCCGACGGCAGAACAGGTGCACCGGCAAAGGAGGCCGCGTTGGCGATCGACCGGGGCGGGCTCGCCGCGTTCCTGCGGCGCCGCCGTGAGGCGCTGCAGCCCGAGGACGTCGGCCTCCCGCGCGGCAGGCGCCGCAGGACCAGCGGACTGCGGCGCGAGGAAGTGGCCGCGCTCTGCCACATGTCCACCGACTACTACGCACGGCTCGAACGGGAACGCGGCCCGCAGCCGTCCGAGCAGATGATCGCGTCCATCGCGCAGGGGCTGCGGCTCTCCCTCGACGAGCGCGACCATCTGTTCCGGCTGGCCGGACACCACCCGCCCGTCCCCGGCACGGCGAGCGACCACATCGGCCCGGGCATGCTCCGTGTCTTCGACCGGCTGCACGACACCCCCGCGGAGATCGTCACCGAACTCGGCGAGACGCTGCGGCAGACCCCGCTCGGCGTCGCGCTCACCGGTGATCTGACCGGCTACACCGGCCCGGCCCGCAGCATCGGCTACCGCTGGTTCACCGACCCCGCCTCGCGCGCCCTGTACGCGCCCGAGGACCACGCCTTCCTCACCCGCATGTTCGCCTCCGGCCTGCGCGGGGTGCTCACGCTGCGCGGGCCCGGGTCACACGCGGCCCACCTCGCCGATCTGCTGCTCGCGCAGAGCGAGGAGTTCCGTGCGGTGTGGGACGCGCACGAGGTCGGCATCCGCCCCCACGAGGTGAAGCGCTTCGTCCACCCGGAGGTCGGCGCCCTGGAGCTGACCTGCCAGACCCTGCTCGAACCCGGCCAGTCGCACTTCCTGCTCGTCTACACCGCCCTGCCCGGCAGCGAGAGTTACGAGAAGCTGGAGCTCCTTTCCGTCCTCGGGACGCAGACGCTTCGCTAGCGCCCCGCCGGCGGACCGGGAGCCGGGGCCGGACTGTGCCGTGGTGCGGATCAGGCGCCGGGCCCCGCCTGTGCAGTGGTGCGGATCAGGCGCCGAGCCCCGCCCGTGCCGTGGTGCGGTCGCGGTCGCGAACGGCCGGGATCAGTGCGGTGAGCATCAGCGCGGCGGTGCACACGAAGGACAGCGGGTAGCCGATGCCGGCCGCGAGGAGACCGAAGCCGACGGCGCCCACACCCATGCCCGCGTCGTACGCGAAGTTCCACAGGGCGATGACGGTGGCGTAGCCCTCGCCCGGGACGCGCGCGTACATCAGCGACAGCGTGGCGTTCTGCGCGATCCCGAAGCCGGCGCCGAACACCGTCACGCCGAGCACGACGGCGACCGGACTGTGGGTCAGGGCCAGCAGGAGCGTGCCCAGGACCGACAGGAGCAGCCCGGGCAGAACCAGGCGCTGGGCTCCGTGCCGGTCGCCGTGCCGGCCGGCGAGCCAGCGGGTCGCCGTGGACGTGGCGGGGTGGAGGAACAGGGCCACCGCGACGAGTCCGGTGGAGGCGGTGGGAACGGCGAGGGGGAGGAAGGTGACGACAACCCCCGTGGCGAGCGCCGAGGCACCGAACACCAGGGTGGGCCGCAGGAGTCGGCCCGTACGGAATCCGGCGAGCAGTCCGATGCGCCGGTCACCGGCGGGCTTCTGGCGGGGCAGCGCCGGTACCGTCAGGATCGCGGCCAGGGCGACCACCCCGGCGGCCATGGACACCGGCCCGTACCCGGTGCGGTCCGCGAGCCACACGCCCAGGGGCAGCGCGGCCAGCATCGGCACCCCGGCCACGACACCGAGCAGCGCGAGCCCTTCACCTCGGCGCTCCGGCGGGATCAGCGGCACGGTCAGCGCGCTGCCCGCGACGAGCGTGAGGGCGAAGCCGAGACCGCGGACGAGACAGAGCGCGACGAGCCAGCCGATCTGCCCGGAGGCGGGCAGCAGCAGCGCCGGAGCACCCAGCAGGAACAGGCCCGCCGCGAGCGTCGGGCGGTTGCCGAAGCGGGCGGTCAGAACCGGGCTGAGCAGAACTCCGGCGACGGTGGCGAACATCAGCGCGCCCGTGGTGAGTCCCGCGGTGTCGCCGCTGCCGCCGGAGGCCTGCGCGTACAACGGCACGACCGACAGCAGGAGGTAGTAGCTCGCCGACGCCGCGATCACCGACACGCAGCGGATCAGGAACGGCCGGGTGACCAACCGCGGTCTCCAGGCGCTGGGTTCGGTGGGCTGCGAGCCGGTCGCCTGGGCCATGCCGGGAACCTAGGGCGCGGCCTCGCCACGGGCAAGGTGACGTCCTGCCCCGCGGTCCGGACGACGGTGCCGTCCGGGCCGCCACCAGCGGGAATCGTGCCCGGTCACTATTAGTCAGGCATTAGCTTCACAGCCCTCTTGACGGTCCTTTCACCCCGGCGGCAAGGTTCGGACTCATCCGCAAGCGGTCGACGGCGCCCCACGCGCTGCCGGGGGCTAATGCGCATTAGTCAGGGGAGTTGAGCATGGCCGAGGTCCGGTTGGCGAAGGCTCGGCGGGGGCGCCCGCGGCAGGCCGAGGTGGCCCGCCTCGCCGGGGTTTCGCAGACCACGGTGTCGTTGGTGCTCAGCGGCAACAAGCAGGGCATCGCGCTCCACCCGGACACCCGCGCCCGAGTGCTGCAGGCGGCACGGCAGTTGGGGTACGCCCCCGACCCCGCCGCCCAGCGCCTTGCCGCGGCCCGCAACGACCTGCTCGGGGTGTTCAGCTTCACCGCCACGTTCCCGACCGACGTGGCGCACTCGTACTACCCGATCCTCGTCGGGGTCGAGCAGGAGGCCGTGGCGCGCGGCTACGACCTGGTCCTGTTCACCGGCTCGAGCTCCGCGCCCGCCCAGGCCGGCCGGACGGACTCGCTCGACCGGGTGCGGCTCGCCGACGGGTGCCTGTTCCTCGGGCGGCACGTCCCGGCCGACGAGCTGCGCCGGCTCGTCGAACAGGGCTACCCCGCCGTGCACATCGGCCGCCGCGACGAACTCGACTCTCTCGCCTGGGTCGGCGCCGACTACGCCGAGGCCACCGCCGAGGTCGTACGAAGGCTCGCGGACCTCGGCCACCGCGGCATGGCGCTCGTGTGCGAGACCGACGAGGCACTGGCCTCCACGGACCGGGAACGCGGATTCCGGGGCGCGCTCGCGGGGGCCGGACTGTCCGGCGGCGTGGTCCGTGCCGCCGACCCGGCGGCCGAGATCACCGGCGCCTGGGTGCGGGCCCAACTCGCCTCGGGCGTCACCGCGTTCGTGGCAGAGGAGACCGACACCTGCGCCGGCTGGCGGGCGCTGCTCAGGGCCGTCGAGGAGGCCGGACTCGCCGCGCCGGCGGACCTCTCGCTCGCCCTGCTCGGCTCACCGCCCGCCGATCTGGCCCACCACCCCGAACCGACCGGCTTCGACATCCCCAAGGCAGAGCTCGGTGCTGCCGCCGTACGCACGCTCACGGCCCTGCTGACCGCAGGCGAGGCCGACTACTCGCCGCTGGTGCCTTGCGCGTTCAGGCCGGGACATACGGCCGGCCAGGCGCCGGGCACGTAACCGAACAGCACCTCATCCGCAGCGTTTCCGCAGCCCATGCGCTGTGGCGCGCCCGCACGCCCTGCCCTGCCCTGCCACGCCCGCCCAGCCGCCCGCCCCCACACACACAGCCGCACTCACGAAGGAGCCGCTCCCCATGTCGTTCGACCGTCGCCGTTTCCTGCGGACCACCCTCACCGGAGGCACCGCACTCGCCTTCGGCGCCCTCGGCGCCCGCCCGGCGCTCGCCGCACCCGGGGGCTTCCCCGACTACCGCTACGTCCGCACCCTCCTGACGCCCGCGCAGCTCACGTACAACCCCACCGGCGAGATCATCTTCCCGTGCGTCCGCGGGGTGTACGACAAGTTGTCCTCACCGCTGGGCCGTTACTACCTCTACTACGCGCCCCACGACGCCCCCGGCGGCATCTGCCTCGCGTACGCGGACCGGCTCGAGGGCCCGTACACCGAGTACGCGGCCAACCCGATCGTGAGGAACGACTGGTCCCCGCACTACAAGGTCAGCCATGTCTCGTCCCCGCACGTGATGTGGAACGCCGAACACCGCGAGCTGTGGCTGTACTTCCACGGCGAGAACACCACCACGCGCCTGGCCCGCTCCAAGGACGGCATCCACTTCACGTACGACAAGACGGTCCTGACCACGTCGATGCTGCCGTCCGGGACGACCGAGGCCTCGTACGCCCGGGTCTTCCGGCACGATCTGCCGAGCCGGGGCGCGCGTTACGTCATGGTCTTCATGCGCAACGACACCACCAACCACCGTGACATCGGCTGGGGTTGGTCGGCGGACGGGCGGAACTGGCAGTTCGCCGCCGAACCGCTGATCGACCACGCGGCGGTCGGCGCGGTCAACGTGTCCGGCGCCCACCTGCTGACACGGAACGGCAGCACCTACGTCGTCTACCACACGGACAAGTCCAGCGGGGGCAACATCCTGATCACCGAGGTCGGCAACGACTTCACCCGTCGCAACCACCTCGGGGTCTTCTACGACTCCTCGTCCGCGGCCCCGGAGAGCGGCCGCGCGGCCGCACCTTGCTTCGGCACGGACGGCGGAGTCCCGTACATGATCTACGAGGCGGGCGACCGGCTGGCCGGTTCGATCGCGTTGGCTCGGGGCTGACATGCGCGGCGGGCGGGGCGGTACGTCCTGCCCGCCGCCTCACACCACCCTGACCCGCACCCCCGCCTCCCCGATCGCCGCCAACTCGCCCTCAAAAGCGCCCGAATCCGTGATCAGGGTGTGCACGGCGGACAGCGGACAGATCTTCGCGAAGGTCGTGCGGCCGAGCTTGGTGTGGTCCGCGACCACGACCGTGCTGCCCGCGTGGTGCGCGAAGGCGCGGTCGGTCGCGGCCTCCAGCTGGTCGTGGGTGGTGCAGCCGTGCGCCGCGCTGATGCCGTCCACGCCGAGGAAGGCGATGTCGGTGTGGTGGTCGGCGAGGGTCTTCTCGGCGATGGGGCCGACCAGTTCGTAACTCTCCTTGCGCGCGGTGCCGCCGACGACGATCAGGGTGACCTCGGGGTGCAGCACCATCGAGGCGGCGATGTTGACCGCGTTGGTGACGATCGTGACGGGGCCGCGTTCGGCGAGGAGGCGGGCCACCTCACTGGTGGTGCTGCCGCCGGTGAGGCCGACGACCGCTCGCGGCGGGACGAGATCGGCGGCCGCGCGGGCGATGGCGAGCTTCTGCGGGGAGCGCTGGTCCAGGCGGTGCTGCAACGGCAGTTCGAGGCTCAGGCCGCCGCGCACCGCACCTCCGTGGGTGCGCTCCACGAGACGCTGCTCGCTCAACTGCCGCAGGTCCCGGCGCACGGTGGCCTGCGAGACGCCGAGCAGCAGGGCGAGCCGGCCGACGTCCGCGCTGCCGTGCGCCGCGACAAGCTCGAGTATCCGCAGGTGACGGTCGCTTCTCAGCACGCGGTGAGCATAGTCCCGGGCGGCTGCCGTGGTCCCCGTATGAGCAAGAATGATGCGCGAATCTGCGCGAGTTGAGGATCGATCGCTCAAGTTCTGTCCCTTGACACGGCAGTCCGCGCTCGATTTACTCCCTGGCACGCCGATGTCGAACCTCGGCGCAGAGGTACGCCTAGCCGGTAGGTGGCCATGGCCACGAGCCCGGACTGAGTCGCCAGGGCCGTCGAGGGTCCGAGGCGGGGACGTGCCCTCCACATGTGGAGCTCTGCGATGAGCCTCAATCGTGTGTCGAGCAAATACACAGCGGCCGGTGCCGCCCTCGCGGCCGGAGCGGCTGTCTGTCTCCTTCTCCCGTCGACCGCATCGGCCGGGGCGGCGGCGGTGCCCCTGCCGCCGCCGCACGCCGGCTTCGACTACCAGATCGGCGGGGCGTACACCCCGCCGGCCGGGGTGCGGGTGGTCAGCCGGGACCACGAAGCGTCCCCGGCTCCCGGTCTGTACAACATCTGCTACGTGAACGCCTTCCAGGCGCAGCCGGGCGCCGAGGGGGAGTGGGACGACGACCTGCTCCTGCGGGACGGCAACGGCGAGATCGTCTACGACGGCGACTGGGGCGAGGCCGTCCTGGACCTGCGCACCGCCGGCAAGCGGCAGCGCATCGCCGCCAAGGTGGGCACGTGGATCGACGGCTGCGCGGACAAGGGGTTCCAGGCGGTCGAGCCGGACAACTACGACACGTTCACGCGCTTCCCCGACTACCTCACGGCGAACCAGGCGAAAGCCTTCATCGCGCTCCTCGCCGACCGCGCCCACGCGGGCGGCCTCGCGATCGCCCAGAAGAACACCGCCGAACTCGCCGGCGTGGGCAAGGAGACAGGCCTCGACTTCGCCGTGGTCGAGGAGTGCGGCGCGTACAACGAGTGCGGTGACTTCACCGCCGAGTACGGCGCTCACGTGGTCGTCGTCGAGTACAGCGCGAGCGGGCTGCGCAAGGCCTGCGACGGGTGGGGCGATCAGCTGAGCATCGTCCGCCGTGACGTGGACGTCTCGCCCGCGGGCAGCAGCGGGTATCTGCGCCGGACCTGCTGACCTGCTGACCTGCCGGCCTGCTGACTTGCCGGACTGGGCGGTCAGGAGCCCTCGGGCGCACCGGTTTTCGGTGCGCCCGTGGGCTCGGGCCGCCCCGCGCACTGCGTACCGCTCACGGTTTTGCGCCCACGGTTTTCCGCCCGTCTTCCGTCCACCGTTTTCCGCGAACCCCCTGGAGGCAGTCATGACCGCAGCACCCCGTGGACCCGGAGCGCCGGCCCGCCGCAGCGTGCTGCGCGCCGGTTCGGCGGCGGCGCTCGCGGGTGCGCTCCCCGTCGCGCTCTCCGGCTGCGCCGGCGACGCGTCCGGCGGGGTCGGCGCCGACGGCAGCGTCACCATCCAGCTCTGGCACGGCCAGACGGACACCGCACTGAAAGTGATCAAGAGCCTGGTCGCCGAGTTCCATCGCACCCACCCCGGTATCCACGTCGACCTGGGCGGCGGCGTGCTCGCCGACGCCATGCTGCAGAAGGTCACGGCGGCGCTCGCCTCGGGTGCCTACCCCGACGTGGCGTTCATCTTCGGTTCCGACCTGGCGAGCATCGCGCGCAGCCCGCAGGTCGTCGATCTCACCGAGCACGTACGCGGCGGTGCCACGCCCTGGACGAGCTACTGGCCGTCGGCCCGCGAAGCGGTCACCATCAACGGCCGGGTCCGGGCGGTGCCGGCGATGGTCGACTGCCTGGCCATGGTCTGCAACAAGAAGCTGTTCGCCGAGGCCGGCCTCGAACTGCCCGAACCGGGCTGGACCTGGGCCGAGTTCACGGACCTTGCGCGCCGTCTCACCGCCGCGGACCAGGGCCGCTTCGGCACCGGTTGGCCCGGCACCGGCGACGAGGACACGGTGTGGCGCCTGTGGCCCCTGATCTGGGGCGCGGGCGGCGAGGTGATCGCCGAGGACGGCAAGCACATCGGCTTCGCCGAGGAAGGCGTACGGGCCCTGGAGGTCGTACGGAACCTGGTGCGCGACAAGAGCGTGTACGTGGACCCGAAGCCCGGCAGCGAGCAGATGTACAAGGTGTTCCTGTCCGGGCGGATGGCCATGGTGCCCACCGGACCCTGGCAGCTGCCGGACATCATCCAGGCGAAGCTCGACTACCACGTGGTGCCGCTGCCCACCTTCGACGGCGACCCCGTCACCATCTCGGGCCCGGACACCTGGACGGTCTTCGACAACGGCGAGGCCCGCGCCGAGGCCGCCCGTACGTTCGTCACCTGGCTCACCCGGCCTGCCCAGGACAGCCGTTGGGACGTGGAGGCGGGCAGCCTGCCGCTGAGTAGCGGCAGCGAGGAGAGCCCCGCCTGGCGGCGGCACGCCACCGGCACACCGGGCATGCCCGTGTTCACCGAGGCGCTGACCTCGGCCCGGGTGCGTCCGGTGCACCCGGCGTACCCCCGCATTTCCCAGGCCCTCGGCGAGGCCATCGTCTCCGTGCTGCTCGACCGCGCCACGCCGGCGGCGGCGATCCGCACCTGCGCCGAAGACGCCAACGCCGCCCTTCTGATACCGCGTTGAGGACCCCTATGCCACGACTTCCCGCACCCCTGACCCTGCCACCGGACCGTGCAGCCGGCCGTGGTCCACGCCGACGCCGCCGCACCGAGGCCGCCACCGCCTGGGCCTTCGTCTCGCCGGCCGTCCTCGTCATTCTCGGCCTCAGCGTCGTCCCCGTGCTCTGGTCGCTGCTCCTGTCCTTCCGCGCCAGCGACCTGGTCACCCCCAGCCGCTGGGTCGGCCTGGACAACTACCGCGCCCTGGCGCAGGACCCGCACTTCCACGAGGCCGTGCGGAACACCCTCGTCTACACGTTCCTGTACGTGCCCCTGAGCATCGTGGCCGGACTCGCGCTCGCCCTGGTGCTCAACCGGCGGATCCGCTTCGTCGGCTTGTACCGCACCCTGTTCTTCGTCCCGTTCGTCGTCTCGGCCACCGCCCAGGGCGTGCTGTTCTCCTTCGTCCTCGACCCCGAGTTCGGGGCTGCCAACTCGGTCCTGCACCATCTCGGCGTCTCCGCCCAGGGCTTCCTCACCGACCCTTCCCAGGCCCTGTACGTCCTGGTCGCCATCACGCTGTGGAGCGGCACCGGTCTGTGCACGGTCGTCTATCTGGCGGCGCTGCAGGACGTGCCCCAGGAGCTGATCGAGGCGGCCCGCCTGGACGGAGCCCGGCGCCGCCACCTCCTGCGCCACGTGACCCTGCCGGCGCTGACCCCGGTCAGCGTGTTCCTGCTCCTGTGGCAGACCATCCAGGCCCTGCAGGTCTTCGACCTGGTGTACGTGACCACCAAGGGCGGTCCGCTCGGCTCCACCACGGTGATCGTCTACTTCATCTGGGAGCAGGCGTTCAAGAACTTCACCGCGGGATACGGAGCCGCCGCCGCGTACGTCCTCGCCCTGGCGCTGTTCGTGATGGCCGTGCTGCTGCGGGCCGTCCGTGGCCGCGCCCGTACGGAAGCAGCCGCCTCATGACCCTCACCGCCCTGCCCGAGGCCACCCGGCGCCGCGCCGCCGCGACCACGGTCGCCCGCCGCCGTCTCCGACTCCCCTTCAGCGCCTGGCACTTGCTGCTCGCCCCGCTCGCCCTGCTGTTCGCTCTGCCGCTGCTCTGGCTGCTGGTCAGCTCGGTGATGAGCGACGCCGAGATCAACCGCTTCCCGCCCGCGCTGTGGCCCTCCGACCTCGACCTCGGCGGCTACCGCTATGTCCTCGGCAACGCGATGTTCCCGCGCTGGCTGCTCAACTCCCTGATCGTTTCCGGGGTCGCCGTCGCCTCGAACCTGGTCTTCGGCGCACTCGGCGGCTACGCCTTCGCCAGGATGCGCTTCCGTGGCTCGCGAGCGCTGCTCGTCCTGATGCTGGCCACCATGGCGGTCCCGTTCCAGCTGACGATGATCCCCACCTTCCTGGTGATGAAGCAGCTCGGACTCATCGACACCTTGGGCGCGTTGATCGTGCCGTCCCTGGTGACCCCGTTCGCGGTGTTCCTGCTTCGGCAGTTCTTCCTCTCCCTGCCCCGGGAGCTGGAGGAGGCCGCCTGGATGGACGGCTGCTCGCGACTGCGCGTGCTCTGGTCGATCGTGCTGCCGCTGGCCCGCCCCGCCCTCGCCACCGTCGCCGTCCTCACCTTCCTGACCACGTGGAACGACCTGTCCTGGCCGCTGATCGCGATCAACCACGACACCCAGTACACGCTGCAGCTCGGCCTGACCACCTTCCAAGGACAGCACCACACCCGGTGGTCCGCGGTGATGGCCGGAAATGTGATCACCGTTCTTCCGGTGCTGCTCGCCTTCCTCGCCGCGCAGAAGACGTTCATCCGCTCCCTCACCTCCACCGGACTCAAGGGCTGAGCCCTTTCCCGTACGAGAAGGATCTCCATGCCGCACCAGTACGACCTGCTCGTCGTCGGGGACGCGAACCCCGACGTGATCCTCGGCCCGCTCACCGCACCCCTCGCCTTCGGGCAGCGGGAACAGCTCATGGCATCGGGCTCGTTCACCGTCGGCGGCTCGGCCGCGATCATGGCCTGCGGGGCCGCGCGGCTCGGCCTGCGGGTCGCCTTCGCGGGCCGCGTCGGGGACGACGACGCCGGGCGCTATCTGCGGGACACCCTCGCCGTGCGCGGCGTGGACACCCGCGCCCTGCGTATGGACCCCGGCCTGCCCACCCCGCTGACCGTCGTCCTCACCCGGGGCGACGACCGGGCCGTCCTCACCTCGCCCGGCACGCTCGGGGTGATCAGCGGCGCGGACGTACCGGACGACCTCCTCGCCGCGAGCCGGCACGTCCACACCTCCTCGTACTTCCTGCAGCCGCGCCTTGCCGCAGACCTACCCGCCGTGCTGCGTGCCGCGCACGTCCACGGCGCGACCACCTCCCTGGACACCCAGGACGACCCGGCCGATCAGTGGCAGGGGCTCGACGCCGTACTGGCGGAGACCGACATCCTGCTGCCCAACGCCCAGGAAGCCCTGCGCCTTGCGGGTCCCGCCGCGACCGGCGTGCGCACGGCGGCGCAACTCCTCGCCGCGCGCGGCCCGTTGACCGTGGTCAAGAACGGCGCGGACGGCGCCCTGTGCCACGACGGCCGCGCCTTGTACTCCACTCCCGGCCTGCCGGTCGAGGTCACGGACACGGTCGGCGCGGGCGACAGCTTCGACGCCGGTTTCGTCGCCGCGACGCTGGACGGCCGACCGCCGCAGGAGGCGCTCGCGTTCGCCGTCGTCTGCGGCGCCCTGTCCACCCGAGCCCACGGCGGCACCACGGCCCAGCCCACCTGGGACGAGGCCCTCACCCACCTCACCCGTACCGGAGCACCTCTCGTATGAGCCGCAAGAGTCAGCTGAAGATCACCTTCGTCGGCGCGGGCAGCGTCGTCTTCACCCAGGGCCTGCTCGCCGACCTCTTCGCCTTCCCGGAGCTCGAGGACGTCCATATCGCCCTGCACGACATCGACCCCGAGCGGCTGACCACCGCACAGGCGGCTGCCGCGTACATAGCGCGCCACCGGGACGCCGACGCCACCATCACCGCACACACCGACCGCCGGGCGGCCCTCGCGGACGCCGACTTCGTCATCAACATCGTGCAGATCGGCATGGGCGAGGCCACCCACACCGACTTCGACGTCCCCGCCCGGTTCGGTCTGCGCCAGACCATCGGCGACACCCTCGGCATCGGCGGCATCTTCCGCGCGCTGCGCACGTTCCCGTTCCTCAAAGAGCTCGGCACGGACATGGCCGAGGTGTGCCCGGACGCGTGGCTGCTCAACTACACCAACCCCATGGCCATGAACATCCAGTACGTCACGGCCGCCACCGGTCTCACCAAGGTCGTGGGCCTGTGCCACTCGGTGTACTGGACGATGCAGGACCTGGCCAAGCTCGTGAACGTTCCGTACGAGGACCTCACCTACCGGGCCGCCGGGGTCAACCACCAGGCCTGGGTGCTGCGTTTCGAGCACGAAGGCCGCGACCTCTACCCGCTCCTCGACGAACTGATCGCGTCCGACCCCCAGTTGAGGCGACGGGTACGCGTCGACATGTACCGGCGGCTCGGGTACTACCCGACCGAGACCAGCGAGCACTCCAGCGAGTACGTGCCCTGGTACCTCCACCACGACAGTGAGGTGGAGCGGCTGCGGCTGCCGATCGGAGCGTATGTCGGGATCGTCGACGACAACGTGGCCCAGTACCACCGTACGAAGGAAGCACTCGCCTCCGGGGAGCCGCTGGCCGTCGAGGGCACGATGGAGTACGCCCCGCAGATCATCCACAGCGTCGTCAGCGGCACCCCGCGCACCGTCTACGGAAACGTCCCCAACCACGGTCTGATCGACAACCTGCCCGAGCACGGAGTCGTCGAAGTGCCGTGTCTGGTCGACGCCTGCGGTGTACAGCCCACACGGATCGGCGCGCTGCCGCCGCAGCTGGCGGCGCTCAACCGCACGTATCTCAGCACCAACGACCTGGTGGTACGGGCCGCGCTCGACGACGACCCCCGCCATATCCGCCACGCCGCCATGACCGACCCGGCGACGGCGGCCGCGCTGCCGGTGGAGCGGATCTGGCAGCTGTGCGACGCCATGGTGCGCGCGCACGGGGAGCGGCTGCAGCCGGGGCTGAGGGCGCTGCTCGGCGACTGAGGGCCAGGTGCGCTGCCCTCGCGGTTCGGCGATCGGCGCTCAGGTGCGCTGAGGGGACGCGCCGGGGCGCCGCCGGGGGGGCGGCCGGGGGGGCCGGGGGGGGGCGGGGGGGCCCCGGGGGCGGGGGGGGGGGGGGGGCCGGCGGCCCCGGGACGGAGCCGGGTCAGCCGACGGTGATCCGGTCGATGTCGGGTGCCCAGCCCGAGGGGTTGGCGATCGTGACGCTATTGCCCGTGCCGGCCTGCAGGTTCAGCCGCACGGTGGCCGTCGAGGTGGTCCACCAGTCGGCGGTCGGGCCGAACTGGACGGTCTGCGCCGTGCCGTTGCCGGCCCGGACGGTGGCGCTGCGGGCCGTCGCGGTCGCGTAGTGCACGGTCGTGCGCGTACCGCCGCTGCCGCCGTCGACACCGTTGAACGTGAGCGTCGCGCCGTTGCCGAGGTAGCCGACCTTGGCGCCACCGGAGCAGCCGGCGCACTCGGCGGTGACGGCGCCGCCCGCGAGAGTGTTGCCGGCGGCCTCCGCCTCGTAGCTCTTCGGGTCGTTGCCCTGGCCCGCGCCGACGCTCATGCCGCCGAGGTCGAGCCAGCCGTCGGCCTGCTGCCCTGCATTGGCGAACCGCAGCTTCTTGGCCGCCGGACTCACGTCCTCGAGCGGGTTCTTGGCCTTCATCACCAGCTGGTAGTCACCGGCGCTCACGGCCGAGAGATCCACCGTCGTGTCGAAGTAGTACGGGCGGCCGTAGTCCAGATACGTGGGGTCGGAGCCGACACCCCAGTCCGGGAAGGCGCGGATCTTCAGCGGCATGACCTTGCGCAGATCCCAGGAGGTCTTCCAGGTCTTGACCAGGTTCCCGTCACCGTCCTTGAGGCCGAGGCTGACCTCCCACGGGTAGTAGAAGGGCGCCACACCGTTGTTGGCGATCTGCACGCCCACCTTGGTGGAGCCCTGTGCCGTGCTGTGGAAGTAGGCGTTCCTGACGCCGAGGTCATAGCCCATGAGCCGGACCGCGGCGCCCACCTTCGGATCGTCCGCGGCGTACTCACCACTACGCTCGTTGATCTTCCAGGTGGTGTGCTCCAGCTCGACGCACGCCTTCATGTTGTCCACGGAACCGGTGCCACCCGGCCAGTCGGCGAACGCGGTGCTCTGGATCTCCGGCCGCACCTCGCCGCCCATGGACGCGGTGGTCCACTTGTTCTCCACGCCCTGCTCGACGGCCTTCTGCAGCTGGGCCCAGGGGGCTCCGCCCATCGAGACCGGCAGTGTCACACCGGCCGCCGGGCTGCCCTCGCGGTAGCAGAAGGAGTCGTCGTGGTAGCCGATGGCCGGGAGGCTGTTGGCCGCGCCGCCCGCGGATTCCGGGTAACGGACTTCCAGCCGGGTCTTCTTGAAGGCCGTGTTGTACGCGTGGAGCAGCTCTGCGCCGTTCGCGTCGGTCGGCATGTAATTCGGGTACGAGTCGCCGGCCGTGTCCGTGTCGTAGGGCCATGTGTGCCACTCGCCCCACAGGCCGACCAGGCCGAGGTGGATGTACCCCAGGCGCGGATCGCCGTCGTAGCGCGCGCCGAACGCGGCGATGAAGTCCTTGAGTGCGGTGCGCAGATACGGGCTGTCGTAGTCGGGGCTCGTGGTGCCCCAGTAGGTGTTCTCGCGGTTGGCGACCTTCCCGGCGAAGCAGGGCGGGATGGCGTTCGCCGGGTGGGTGCCGGTGCCGCCCGGATACTCCATGTAGAAGCGGATCGCCGCCTGGTGGCCCGCCTGCGCGATCTCCCGCAGAGCGCTGTCGAGGACGCTCCAGTCGTAACTCCCGCAGTTCGACCCGCTGTTCATGACCTCGGACAGACCGAAGTACGCCCAGGTCAGCGAGTGCGGATAGCCGGCGTTCTGGTTGCCGCCCGGCTGGTAGAAGCGGGCGAAGCCCTTGAGCGGATTGTCCACGGGAGCGTCGGCGGCGGCGAGGGCGTGCACCGGGAGCGCCGGGTCGGGGCTCGGGCCGGGTGCGGGACGCTCGGGAACTCCCGCCGCCGTGACGGCCGGTGCCTTCTTGCGGGCCTGTGCGTCGGGGTCCGCGGCCTGGGCGCCGGCGGGCAGCGCTACCAGAGCGAGTGCCGCGGCCGCGGCACACAGGGCTGCCGAGAGCCCTCTGCCGCGTCTGCGCAGGGACGTACGCATGGATCAACCTCCAAGGTAACGGGGGGAGTTGCAGGTCGGTTCCGTGGGCCCGGATCGTCACCGGGTTTATGCGCCAGCATTGACAAACTTTCGCTGTTGCTCATCAATATGTGTGCACGGCGCGGCACTGACAAGAGGTGCGGCGCGAGAACTCTTCGGAGGCGTAACCATGGGCGCCAAGACGGCAGTTGCGCCGCCGGACCAGAGCAGCGGCATACGGGCCGACGCGGCCAGGGAGCCGAAGAGGCCAGGCAGGCGACGTGACGACCGCAAGGCGGCCTGGCTGTTCCTGGCCCCGGCGCTGCTCGGCTTCTTGGTCTTCTACGCGTATCCGACGATCCGCGGCGTCCACTACTCGCTCACCGACTACAACATGCTCGCCCCGCCGAACTTCGTCGGCGCGGAGAACTACACGCAGCTGATCGGCGACGAACAGTTCTGGAACGCCCTCAAGGTCACCGCCTACTACGTGGTCCTCAACATCGGCTCACAGACCCTGCTCGCGCTGCTCCTCGCCACCCTGATGCACCGGCTGACCCGGTCGGTGGCGCTGCGGGCGATGCTGCTCGTGCCGTGGCTGGTGCCCAACGTCACCGTGGGTCTGCTGTGGATGTGGCTGCTCGACGCCAACCTGGGCTTCGTCAACCACGTCCTGGACGCCCTCGGCCTCGGCACTTCCGGCTTCTTCACCTCGCCGGACCTGGCCATGCCGGCCATCGCGGCGGTCAACACCTGGGCGTACACCGGCTACACGGCCCTGCTCCTGTACGCCGGGATGCTCCAGGTGCCCCAGCACCTCTACGAGAGCGCCTCGCTGGACGGCGCCGGCGAGTGGCGGATGTTCCACCGGATCACGCTGCCGCTGCTGCGGCCCGTACTCGCCCTGGTCCTGGTGGTCTCGCTGATCGGCTCGTTCCAGATCTTCGACACCATCGCGGTGACCACGAAGGGCGGCCCTGTCGGCGCCACCCGGGTCATCTACTACTACATCTACGAACAGGCCTTCGCGCAGTTCCACATGGGGTACGCCTCGGCCGTCGCGGTGGTCCTCGCGCTGGTGCTCGGTGTGCTGACCGCGGTCCAGATGCGCCTGCTGCGGGCCTCCCGCTCGGACCTGGCCTGAGGAGACGGACACCATGACCAGCACCCGTATCCGCATGAAGGTCTCGACCCGCACCCGCATCCGTACCAAGGTCTCGCCGGGCCGGATCGCCGCCTGGACCGTGCTCGTCCTCGCGCTCCTGGCCACCCTCTTCCCGTTCTACTGGATGGTCCGCACCGCCCTGACCCCGGCGGCCGACCTCTACTCCGACTCCACCGGGCTGGTGCCCGAGCACCCCACGATGATCAACTTTCTGCGGGTGCTCGGACTGACCGGCCAGGAGGAGGCCGTGGCCGCCGGCGGTTCCGGCGCCCAGGTCGACTTCCTGCGCTATCTGCTCAACTCCGTGGTCTACAGCGGTCTGATCGCCTCCCTGCAGACCCTGTTCTGCGCGATGGCCGGCTATGCCTTCGCCCGGCTCCGGTTCCCCGGACGCGATGCCGTGTTCGGCGTGCTGATCGCCGCGCTGATGGTGCCGCCGATCTTCACCCTGCTGCCCAACTTCGTCCTGGTGAAGAACCTCGGCTGGCTGAACACCTTCGCCGGCATGGTCGCGCCCGCCGTCCTCATGACCCCGTTCGCGGTCTTCTTCCTGCGCCAGTTCTTCCTGTCCATCCCGCGTGAGGTGGAGGAGGCGGCCGTCCTCGACGGGGTGGGCGCCTGGGGGATCTTCTGGCGGGTGGTGCTGCCGATGAGCCGCGGACCGCTGATCACCATCGGGCTCACCACGACGGTGTGGGCCTGGAAGGACTACCTCTGGCCGCTGCTGACCGGCCGTGACGAGGAGACCCGGGTGCTCACGGTCGCGCTCGGCATCTTCCAGCAGCAGTCCCCCAACACGCAGCCCGACTGGACCGGGATCATGGCCGGCTCCGCGCTCTCGGTGCTGCCCGTTCTGATCCTGCTGATCCTCCTGGGCCGCCGCCTGGTGGAGTCCTTGAACTTCACCGGCATCAAGTAGGTCCACCCCTCTTGCGCACACGCACCGGCACAACTCCCTTCCTGCTCAACCCACTCAGATCAGAGAGGTACGCCATCATGCGATCGACGCACCGGCGCGCGGGCGCGGCCCTGCTGTGCCTGGCCGCCACCGCCGGGCTCGTGTCCTGCGGGGGATCGGACTCCGCCTCGGGCAGGACCACGCTCGACTACTGGCTCTGGGACGACAAGCAGCTCCCCGCCTACCAGGAGTGCGCGGACGCCTTCGAGAAGGCCAACCCCGATATCGGCGTGAAGATCACGCAGACGGCCTGGAACCAGTACTGGCAGAACCTCACCACCCAGCTGACCTCCGGCGACGCCCCGGACGTCTGGACCAACCAGGCCTCGTACTACCCGCAGTTCGCCACCAACAGCCAGCTGCTCGACCTGCAGCCGATGATCGACCGGGACAAGGTCGACCTGTCCGGCTACCAGGCGGGGCTCGCCGACGTCTGGGTCAAGGACGGCAAGCGCTACGGGCTGCCGAAGGACTGGGACAGCATGGCGCTCGTCTACAACGCGACCCAGTTCGAGAAGCAGGGCGTCTCCGCCGGGCAACTCGCCGACCTCGAGTGGAACCCCGACGACGGCGGGACCCTCGAGCAGGTGATAGCGAAGGCGACCGTCGACACCGAGGGCCGCAACGGACTCGACCCCGACTTCGACAAGAAGCACGTCAAGACCTACGGCTTCCTGCCGGAGTGGGCCGACGGCGCGACCGGGCAGAACGGCTGGGGTCCGCTCGCCGCATCGAACGGCTTCACCTATCTCGACAAGAACCCCTGGGGCACCCACTACAACTTCGACGACCCCAGGCTCGCCGAGACCATCGCCTGGTTCAAGCGCCTGATCGACAAGGGGTACGCGCCCCGCTTCGACAAGCAGTCGAGCGTCGGGAACACCGAACTCCTCAGCGCAGGCAAGGGCGCGATGATGATCGCCGGCTCCTGGACCATCTCCACGTTCACCGACCCGAAGGCGCGGCAGAAATTCGCGTTCGCGCCGCTGCCGGCCGGCCCCGAGGGCCGCAAGAGCTCGCTGAACGGTCTGTCCGACGCGATCTGGGCCGGCACCGAGCACAAGGAAGAGGCCTGGAAGTGGGTCAAGTACCTGGGCTCGGCCGAATGCCAGGACAAGGTGGGCAAGCGCGGCATCGTCCTGCCCGCGCAGAAGTCGGGCACCGAGGCCGCACTCGCCGCGCACAAGGCGGCGGGGCGTGACATCCATGTCTTCACCGACGTGGCCGCCGACAAGAGCAATACCTTCCTGCTGCCCGTCACCGAGCACGGCACCGAGATCAACCCGCTCGTGCAGGACGCCGTCCAGTCGGTGATCCTCGGGCAGGCGCAGCCCGGCCCGGCCCTCAAGAGCGTCAACGACAAGGTCAACGGCCTCTTCAAGTAGCGCACTTCACCAGCAGGGGCGGCAGGGCATGCCTGCCGCCCGCCTCCTCCCGTACAGATGCAAGGAGATCCATGGCCCAGCTCCTGGACGTCGGCGACCACACCTTCGCCGTCGAACTCGAAGGCGACGGAGCCCCACGGCCCGTCGACGGCGGACTGCTGCTGCCGCCCGGACGCGTCGCCGTGCTGCACGGACTCGGCGACGCACTGTTCTACCGGCACGGACACAACTCATGGAGCCCGTGCGGATGGCGCCGGCTCTCCGCGCCGCCGCTGCGCATCGCAAGCGCCGAGCGCCGGCTGACCGCCGACGACACGGTCTGGGACGACCCCGCCCGCCACCACTCGTCCGCCCTCGCCGCGCTGGAGGGCCCCGACGGCCGGATCCTGCTGCTCGGCGCACTCGGCCTCGACATACCGCGCCTGGCCGCCGACCAGGACACCCTCGTCGGCTGGTACGAGTCCGCGGGCGCGCCCTGGTTCCTGGCGTACGGCACCGAGGAGGAGGTCTTCGGGGCGTATGCCGCACAGCTCGCGGAGCGGCTCGGGCGCAGCACCAAGCGGGCCGGCAACGTGTGGTGCAGCTGGTACGCGTACTACGAGAACATCACCGAGGAACTGCTCACCAAGGACATCACCGCCCTGCGCGGACTGCCCTTCGACGTCGTGCAGGTGGACGACGGCTGGGAGCGGGCCGTGGGGGACTGGCACGCCAACGACAAGTTCCCCTCCGGGATGCGGGCGTTGGTGGACCGCATCGACGACGCGGGGCTGCGCGCCGGCCTGTGGATCGCGCCGTTCATCGCCCTCCCGGGCTCCGAAACCGCCCGCGAACGCCCGGAGTTGCTGCTGCGCGGCGCGGACGGTGAGCCGGTGATCACCGGGCACAACTGGGGGACCGGCTACTACGCGCTCGACCTCACCCGGCCCGCCACCCAGGACCATGTACGCGAGATGATCCGGCGCGTCACCCAGGACTGGGGGTTCAGCTACCTCAAGGCCGACTTCATCGGCGCCGCCGCGGCACCCGGCGTACGCGCCGAGGATCTCGGGCGCGAGGCGGCGTACCGGCTCGGCCTGGAGATCATCCGGGAAGCGGCAGGCCCCGACACCTATCTCCTCGGCAGCGGCGCACCGTTGCTGCCCTCGCTGGGGCTGCTCGACGGCATCCGCAGCGGACCCGATGTCGCACCCCAGTGGGAGCACTACGCGACCCAGGACCCCTCCGACGCGCTGGCCCGCAACGCCGTGGTCAACACCCTGCACCGGCTGTGGCAGTCACCGCTGCTCGAAGTCGACCCGGACGTCGTGTACTTCCGCAGCCGGCTCAATCTCCTCACCGAGCATCAGCAGAGCTGGCTGCGCGACCTCGCCGACATCTGCGGCTTCCGAGCGGTCTCGGACCCGCCGGGCTGGCTGCACCCCGATGAACTCCAGGCGCTCACCGAGTACTTGGCGGCCGCGCCCGAGATCCGCAGGCTCGGCCGGTACCGGTTCGCGCTGGACGGACGCGAGGTCGACTTCAGCGCGGCGGTGGAGCCCCAGGGGCAGCAGCGCTATCCGATTTCCTGAAGCGAACCACGCGAACCACGCGATCGGACCCGGGCGACCCCCGGGAATTAGTAAACTGCCCAGCGATATCCAGCGGCGGGTACCGCGCGATCCCCACCAGGGAGTAGACCAGCATGGCGACCACGGGCACCGACCTGTCCCGGATGCGCGAGATGAACCAGCTGTCCATCGTGTGGGCGCTGCGCGGCAACCCGCCCTCGACCGTCACCGAACTCGCCGGCCGGACGGGCCTGTCCCGTCCCGCCGTCGACGTTCTGGTGCAGGCGCTGGTCACCGACGGCTGGGCGGCGGTGGAGGAGCCGGGCGCCAAGAGCGTGGTGGGGCGGCCGGCCCGCCGCTACCGCTTCCGCGCCGACGCCGGTCATGCGCTGGGCATCGACATCGGGGTGCACAAGATCCTCGTGATGCTGAGCGATCTCGAGGGCAATCTGGTCAGGACCGTGCGCCGGCCCGCCGATCCGGAAGCGGACCCTGCCGCACGGCTCGCGACGGTGGACGAGGCCATCGACGAGCTCCTGGCCGCGGCCGGCATGAGCGAGTCCGATATCTGGGGCCTGACCGTCGGCGTCACCGGACCGGTCGACGCGAGCGGCCGTACCTCCCTGTTCACCCCGCTGCCGGGCTGGAGTGCGGCCGATCCCGCGGGCCATCTCGCGGGCCGGTTCCGCTGCCCCATCCAGGTCGAGAACGACTGCAAACTCGCCGCGGTGGCCGAGCGCTGGAAGGGCGTGGCGCAGGACGCGGACGACATCGTGTACCTGCTCGCCGGCATCCGTACCGGCGCGGGCCTCATCCTCGACGGCACCCTGCGCCGCGGCCACGGCGGCGCGGCGGGCGAGATCGGCGCGCTCAAGGCCGTCCGCTGGCTCGATGCCCCCGGGCACCTGGCCGCCTGCCCCGGAGTGCCCGCGAGCGCCCGCCCGGGAGAGGCCGCCGCGTGGGTGTTCCAGGCGGCCCGCGACGGCAACCGCGAGGCGAAGACGGCCGTACGCCGCTATACGCGCGATCTCGCCGTCGGCGTCGCCGCGCTGGTGCTGGCCCTGGACCCGGAGATCGTGGTCCTCGGCGGCGGCTTCTCACGATCCGCGGACATCATCCTGGATCCCCTGAACCGCGAACTCACCAAGCACTGCCTGCGCCTTCCGGAGCTGCGCACCTCCACCCTCGGCGACGAGAGCGTGGCCCTGGGCGGACTGCGCCTGGCCCTCGACGACATCGACAACCGCATGCTCAGCGCGGAACTCGCGGCGCCCCGCGCACCGCGGGGATAGCTTCGGCGGGCATACCGCGGCCTCCGAAGAACCTCGCCGAGGTGAGGAGCGCCGGGCTCGGCTGCACCGGGCGTTGCAACCGGGCCGGGGGAGCCTTCTTCGACCGGCACTGTGGCTTGACCCCTTGGTTCCTCCTGGCAGATAGCCGCCATGGCGGCTTCCCGCCCGGCTCCCGTCATCGTTCTGCAACGTTCAACGACTGAGACTCTCCCCAGCACCCGGGAAACATCCCCCGCCCGGGGCTCGTCGTAGGAGAGGCAGTTCCATGAACAGAGCACCCTCGGGGCGCACGGCGCGGCTGCTGACAGCCGGGCTCGCGCTCGTTCTGCTCCCGGCGGGACAGCAGGCCCTGGCCGCCGATGACCCGGCGACCGCGCCCAGGACCCCCGTCAAGCACGCCGCCCTGGCCGCGCACACCGTCACGCTGATCACCGGCGACAAGGTGACCGTCACCGATGTCGGCGGCAAGAAGGCGGTCTCGGTCGAGCGGGCCAAGGGCGCTCAGGGCAAGGTCTTCACGACGACGGACCACGACGGCGACATCAGCGTCGTACCGGACGAGGCACGTGCGTTCCTCGCCGCCGGCAAGCTCGACAAGCGCCTCTTCGACGTCAGCGAGCTGATACGACAGGGCCTCGCCGACGCCGGGAGCGGCAAGAAGGCCGGCAAGGCCGGGGGTTTGCCGCTCATCGTCACGTACGGCAAGGGTGCACGGGCCGCGACGCCCGAGGGCGCCGACCGCGTGCGCGCGCTGCCCAGCGTGAACGGTGCGGCCGTCGAGGCCGAGCGGAACGCCGAGATGTGGAGTGCCCTCACCGACGACGGTGCGCGCACCAAGGCGTTCGGCGGCGGGATCGACAAGATCTGGCTGGACGGCAAGGTCGAGGCGACCATGGCCGAGTCCAACGCCCAGATCGGCAGCGCGAAGGCGTGGGAGGCCGGCCTCACCGGCAAGGGCGTCAAGGTCGCCGTGCTCGACACGGGTGCGGACCTCACCCACCCCGACCTCGAGGACCGGGTCACGCAGACCAAGTCGTTCATCGAGGGCGAGGAGGTCGCCGACCGCAACGGGCACGGCACGCACGTCGCCTCGACCGTCGGCGGCAGCGGCGCCGCGAGCGACGGCAAGGAGAAGGGCGTCGCGCCCGGCGCCGACATTGCCGTCGGCAAGGTGCTCTCCGACGCCGGTACGGGATCCGACTCGCAGATCATCGCCGGCATGGAGTGGGCCGCGAAGGACATCGACGCGAAGATCATCTCGATGAGCCTCGGCAGCCGTGAGCCGAGCGACGGCACCGACCCGATGGCGCAGGCCGTCAACAACCTCACCGCCGAGACCGGTTCGCTGTTCGTGATCGCCGCGGGCAACTCGGGCTACAACGGCGCGATCGGTTCGCCCGGCGCCGCCGACGCCGCGCTCACCATCGGCGCCGTCGACAACACCGACACCCGCGCGGACTTCACCAGCATGGGTCCGCGCATGGGCGACAACGCCCTCAAGCCCGACCTCTCCGCGCCCGGCGTCGAGATCCTCGCGGCCCGCTCCTCCCTCAGCGAGGGCGAAGGCGCGTACATGAGCATCAGCGGTACGTCGATGGCGACCCCGCACGTCTCGGGCGTCGCGGCGCTGCTCGCCGAGAAGCACCCCGACTGGACGCCGCAGCAGCTCAAGGATGCGCTGATGTCGACGTCCAAGACGCTCACCGACTCCCCTTACGACCTCGGCGCGGGCCGTGTCTCCGTCCCCGACGCGGTCGAGGCGCAGGTCACGGCGTCGGGCAGCGCGGACTTCGGCTTCTACGGCTGGCCGTACGAGGGCAATGAACCGGTCACGAAGACGCTGACCTACACCAACCACACCGATCAGCCGGTCGAGTTGACGCTCGCCGCCGAGGGCGCGGACTACCTCACGCTCGCCGACAGCACTCTGACCGTCCCCGCGAACGGCACCGCCTCCACGACCGCCACCGCCGACGGCGCGAAGGCCGCGGTCGGCAACAACGGCGGCCACATCACCGCCGAGGCGGGCGGCAAGACGGTCGCGCACACCGCGTGGGGCCTGGTGAAGGAGGAGGAGCGGTACACCCTGACGGTCAACGTCAAGGACCGCGACGGCTCCCCGATCCCCGGCTCGTTCAGCCTGCTCAAGCTGGCCGCCGGTGAGGAGGGCTGGGGGTATGACGTCGGCGCGTCCGGCACCGTCAAGCTCCGCCTGCAGCCCGGCACTTACGCGCTCGACGGCTTCGCGGACGTCAAGGGCGGCAACGGCAAGGACTCGCTCGGCCTCGGCTACTTCAACGAGTCCGAGATCAAGCTCGACCAGGACCGCGAGATCACCCTCGACGGGCGCAAGCTGCGCCAGATCGAGGCCGAGGTCGACCGGCGCACCGAGACCCGCCAGCTGATCATGCAGTACACCCGTGAGGCGAACGGCACGGGTCTCGCCGGCTATGTGCAGGTCCCGCTGACGTACGACTCGGTCTTCGCGGCGCCCTCGAAGAAGCCCTCGACGGGCACGTACGAATACCGGACCGTATGGCGCCTGGGCAAGCCGACGCTCTCCGTAGAGGCGGGCGGCCGGCGCATCGGTGAGGCCACCGTGCAGGCCGGCGGCACGATCCTGGACGACGACCTCGAGCTGGCGGTCGTCGACGCGGGCGACGGCAGCAAGGCCGCGTACGAAGGAAAGGCCGTCAAGGGCAAGGCGGTCCTGGTCCGCGCGACGGGCACCGTCTCGGCCATCGAGATCGGGCAGAACGCCCAGGACGCGGGCGCCAAGGCGCTGTTCGTGAGCGACGCGCAGGCGGGCCGGCTGATGGACTGGTTCGGCACCGAGGCGTACGAGGACCGGCCGCTGCACATCGCGACCGTCAACGCGGTGGACGCGGACCGGATCTCGGACGCGGCCCGGCAGGGACGCAGGCTGGAGCTGGAGGGAACGGAGTACACGCCTTACAAGTACGACCTGACCGACGGCCACTCGGGAGCGATTCCGGACCGCGACCTGACCTTCGAGCCCGGACGGCGTGATCTGGCCGTCCTGGACACGAAGTTCCACGCGGCGAAGAGGGTCGACGGCAGCGACCAGCGTGTGTCGATGACGAGCGCGTACCCGATCGGCGTCGGCTTCCCCGAGCGGATCTCCCTCCCGCAGGAGCGCACCGACTACGTCTCCACCGGTGAGGGCCAGAAGTGGGCCGAATCCATGACCGTCGGCCCCGGCACGATGGAGTCGCGCAGCGGCGTGATCGCCTACAAGGGCGGCAGCCGTCAGGAGCTCGACTGGTTCAAGCCGGTCCTGCACCCGTGGCTCGGCACCGGTCTCGGCTGGGGCCAGCAGCGCTACGGCAACAATCTCCAGTTCAACGTGCCCGGCTGGGGCGACTCGGGTCCGGACCACACCGGGTTCGGTGATGTGTGGAGCGAGACCTCCGGGGTCACCCAGCAGACCAAGGTCTACGTGGACGGCAAGCTCGTCGACGACAAGATGGGCTCGGGCGCGTACGCCTGGTCGGAGGACGTCGAGTCCCGCGTCCAGGACTTCAAGGTGGTCACGGACACGACCGCCGACCCGGCCCGCTGGCACACGTCGACCCGGGGCCACTCCGAGTGGACGGTCAAGTCCGGCCCCACACCGGCGGACTGCTACACCTTCCTGCCGATGCTGAACCTCGGCTTCGACGTGGACACGGACCTCGCGGGTGATGTCCGCGGCGGACGGATCGTCCCGGTCGGGATCTTCGCGGAGTACGTGAAGGGCGCACCCGACACGGGCCGGATCGGCGCCGGCGCCCTCGAGGTGTCGTACGACGACGGCGCGACGTGGAAGTCCGTGAAGCTCCTCGACGGCAAGGGCGATTCCTGGAAGACGCTGCTCGCCGTCCCGCGCGACGCGAAGTTCGTCTCGCTGCGGGCGTCGGTCGAGGACGACCGGGGTGCGTCGGTGAAGCAGGAGATCATCCGCGCGTTCGGGGTGAAGTAACCCTCCGCACACGCGGTGCGGCGGGCCGGCCAGGGGGACTGCCCCGCCCGGCCGTCGCGGTGGGGGGTCTGGGGGTGAGGGGGTCCGGGGGGCAGGGGCTCAGGTGCTCAGGTGCTCACGTGCTCGTGGAGCATCAGCCAGGTGTCGCCCCGCCGCACGATGACATGGATGCCCCGCCGTCACGGCCGATGTCGCCGTGTGCCGGTACCGGTGCGCGTGGACCGGGCTCGTCGACGGCGCACCGCGGTCGGGCCAGGGTTCGGCGACGAAGGGCAGGACCCGGGTGATGTCGTGACTGTTGTCGGCCTGCTCGCACTCGCCCACGAAGGCCGTGAGCCGGCGCTCGAGCGCGGTGGGGGCGATCCCGGCGCCAGGCCGCATCAGTGCACGCACAGGCAGAACGGATGGCCGGCCGGGTCGGCGTAGACGCGCCAGTTGGCCTCGGGGTCGAGGTGGTCCGTGCGTTGCAGGACGGTGGCGCCGAGGGCCAGGGCGCGCTGTTCCTCGGCGTCCAGGTCGTCGACGTCGAAGTCGAGGTGGAGCTGTTGCGGGTGGTCCTGGCCGGGCCAGACGGGCGGACGGTAGCCGTCCACCCGCTGGCAGGCCAGGGGAGTGCCCTCGAAGCCGTGGACCTCGATCCAGTCGGGCTCCTTCGGGTCCGTGACGACGCGGCCGCCGAGCAGATCCGCGTAGAACCGTGCGAGCTCGAGCGGATCGGCGCAGTCCAGCGCGACCGCCTGCAGCTTTCGAATCACTTCCTGCACTCCTTGTTCTGTGCGACGTCCGATGCGACGTCCTTGTTCTGTGCGACGTCCGATGCGACGTTCCGTACGACGCGGGGGCACGCGAGTGCGTACCCGGCAGGCCCCCCCGGCGTGGCCCCCGGGGGGGCGGGGGGGCCCCGCGCGGCGGGGCCCCGCGGCC
>NZ_JAEIMH010000009.1:0-16744 GCF_016464295.1 Streptomyces sp. N35
CCCGCCAGCCGCGGGACCGCCCCCCCGGGGGCCGGGGGGGCGTCCCTTCGTGTGTCGTACGCAAGGGGCTCAAGTGCCGTACGGGAGCGGTTCAGACGTCGTACGGGAGCGGCTCAGGCGTCGTACGGACTTGTGCGGACTCGTACGGGAGCGGCTCAGCGCTCCCGGCGCGGACCCGGCGGCAGCGCTGCCCGGGGACCCCCCCGGCGGGGGGGCCGGGGCGGCCAGGGCGGCGGGGGGGGGGGGGGGGGCGGGTGCCGGCCCGGGCTCTGCGGCATGTTGCCGAACGCCGTGAAGCCCAGGTCGTCTTCGCCGACGCGGTCCCCCGGAAGCGCCTTGAACGACCTGCGCCACTCCGCATAGAGCTCGTCATAGATCGGGGTCTCGGAGTGACTCGGGGGGGTCTCCCCGGAGGGTCGCATACCGGGGATGGGGTGGCGGGAGGGGTCGTAAGGCTGCACGTAGGTGCCAACGACCCCACGGCGGTTGGGATGCGGGACGGGACGCATCGACCTCGGACCGGGCAGCGCCGACGGTGCTGTCCGGCTCACGCTGGGCTCAGCCGGCATCACGTCCCGGCCAGCGGCATGCACGCCGTGACGAGCTTGCCGTTGGCCGCGGCCTTGTCCAGGGCGTCACGCAGCAGGTCCTCGCGGGGCTGGCGGCCGATGGAGCCCACGGGGGCGGCGAACACCAGAACCTTGTTGGTCTTGTTGGCGGCCGCGCGCCAGCCCTCGGTGACATGGAGCGGCTGGTGCGCCTGCCACCAGGCCGCCTGGCCGCCGCTCTCGCTCGGCTGGAGGACCGCGTGCAGCTGGCCCATCGCGAGCAGCACCGACCAGCCGTTCAGGGCGGTGGGGACGTCCTTGACCTGGCTGACGGGCATGAAGCCCTGCTCGATCAGGAGCGGCAGGAAGTCGTCGCCCCCGCTCGTGGCGCCCGGGCGGGCGATCGGTCCGGTGGGCTCCACGACGAGCGCCGGGTGCAGCTCGCCCTCCAGGAGTACGAGTCCGCTGGTCACACCGAGCACGGCCTGCTCGGGCTCCTCCGGTGCGGCCGGCTCGCCGCCGGTGATCGACTGGACGGCGCCCTGGAGCTGCTCCTCGGGGACCTGGACGACCTGCGAAGGCAGACAGGTGGCGTGTGCGAAGGCGAGGACGGCGGTCTCCTCGCCGACGAACAGCACGGTGCTGGTGCGCTCCTGCTGGCTGTCGCCCGGGGTGCGGCAGGACGTGCAGTCATAACTGCCCGGGGAGCTGTCGCCGGTGAGCAGACGGTCGGCCTCATCGTCGCCGATCTCGGCGCGTACGTCGTCGCTGACGTCGAGCATGCGCTGCACGGGTGCTCCTCGGAAGTCGGTGCGTCGCGGTGCCGGGAGGTTCCCGGCACGAGAGGACCGGTCGCTCCGGACCCCCCGAAAAGCCCGAAGGCTCATGAAGAGCACAACGGGGGAACCGTGGCGCAAGTCACGCAGTCGAGCGAACGGAATCGCACCATCCTCAGCACACGGTGAAGCCCTCACCGGAACCGCTCACTCCGCGTCAACCGCTGCTGCATACAAGGAAGTTGAAGTGGTGAGCCGAGTCACAGATCGCCCGGGCCGGTGGCGGACAAATGCGGAAATCAAAGGTTCTAGTGGGTGGCTGGAAATCGCCGCTACCCCGGGTAATGGCCAACTGGCCTGGAATGACAAGGATTTGGTTGATATCGGGCGAGCGTGTGCCTAGATTCCTCCGCCGTGTGCATCGAGCACCGCTCGGGTACGTCCGCCGGCCGCACCAAGCCAGCTCTTGCACCATGCGTCGGCGGACGGGACGCGACCGCTCACCGGCGTCGGATACGCCGGCGCGGCGGCGTCCAGGGGGAGCCCGGGTCCTGCGAGAGGGAACTCTGTGTTAGCCAAGTACGCCATCTCCTCACGTCCCAAGCGCAGTCGGACGACGGCAGTGCTCGCCGGGGCCGCTCTGGCCGCCCCGCTGGGCCTGTTCGCGGCAAGCGGTCAGGCCGCGGCTGCCGACAGTGGAGTCTGGGACCGCATCGCAAAGTGCGAGAGCGGCGGCAACTGGCACATCAACACCGGTAACGGCTATTACGGCGGGCTCCAGTTCTCCGCCTCGACCTGGCGCGCCTACGGCGGAGGGGCATACGCCTCCACGGCCGACAAGGCGAGCAAGGCGCAGCAGATAGCCGTCGCCTCCAAGGTGCAGAAGGGGCAGGGCTGGGGCGCATGGCCCACCTGCTCGAAGCGGGCCGGAGCCTACGGCAGCGCACCTGCGGTGAACGCGCCGTCCAAGTCCCGGACGGCGCCCAAGAAGGCAGCGCCCAAGAAGACAGCGCCCAAGAAGGCGGAGTCCAAGGCGTCCAAGGCGCCCGAGCGCGCGAAGAGCCATGCGTCACGGGGTGGTTCACGGGATTACACCGTCAAGAGCGGCGACACCCTGAGCACCATCGCCGCGGCGCACGGCACGTACTGGAAGAAGATCTTCGACGCCAACAAAGCGGTGATCGGAGGCGATCCGGATCTGATCCTGCCGGGACAGAAACTGGACCTTCCCTGACAAGAGCGGACAGCCCCGCCTGGTCGTCCGACCGGGTGGGGCTGCCCGGTGCCGGGGCGCGGCACTCCGGATCCCCGCCGCGTCGCTGCTTAGCGTGACGCATGCCGAAGCGTCACTTGTGGACCCTGAGCCTCCTCGCCCTCCTGCTCCCGCTCCTGCCGACCGCTGCGCACGCCCTGCCGGGGCCAGGCACCGAGCCCTCGCCGCCACCCGCGTCCGGTCCCGCTTCCACGCATCGCTCGTACGTCTTCGAAGTGCCGTACGACTGCGCGGCGAAGAAGTGGCCGTGGAACTGTCTGGCCGAGTGCGAGAGCAGCGGCCGCTGGAGCGCCAACACCGGCAACCAGTACTACGGCGGGCTGCAGTTCTGGCAGCCGACGTGGGTAGAGCACGGCGGGCTCGCGTTCGCGCCGCGCGCCGATCTGGCCACGCGCGAGGAGCAGATCAAGGTGGCCGAGGAGGTGTTGCGCAAACAGGGCTGGGACGCCTGGCCGGTGTGCTCGCAGCGGTACCGGCTCGACGGCCGGATCCACACCGTGAAGTCCGGCGAGACCCTGTCCTCGATCGCCCGCCGCTACCAGGTCAAGGGCGGCTGGTACGCGCTGTACCAGGCCAACCGCCAGATGATCGGACGCTATCCGGACCGCCTCAACACCGGCACGATGCTCCTGATCCCCGACCGTGCGGGGGCGCGGCGGGTGCTCTGAGGCCGGTGGGCGGTCCCGTCGCGGGTTGAGCATGTGACCGGGCGCGGCCGCCCGTGAGCTTCCGTCGCTCAACCCCCCGGCTGCGGCAGCCGCGCTGTCGCCCACTCCGTAGCCTCGCCGCTGAACGTCACCGAGCCGCGGCGCAGTTCGTGGACGAGGACCGTGCGGCCGGCCGGGGCGCGCAGCGTGGGCGGCAGGCGTTGCTCGGCCGTGACGACCGTGGCGTCCAGGGCTCCGAGCAGTTCGTACGTACGGGCCGCGACCGTCGGGGACATGCCCTGGGCTGGTTCGTCCAGGAGCAGGACGCGCGGGTGGGAGAGCAGGGCCCCGGCGACCGCGAGCATGCGCTGCTCGCCGCCCGAGAGGGTCGCGGCGCGGCGCCCGAGCAGCGGCCGCAGTTCGGGATACGCGTCGAAGGCGGCGGTGAAGTCCTCGTGCCGGGCGGCCAGTTCGAGGTTCTGCCGGACGGTGAGTGAGCCGAACACGGCCTGCCGGTCGGGTACGAAGCGGATGCCGTGCGTGGCGCGCTCATGTGCGGGGAGACGCGTGACGTCCCGTCCGCGCCACAGCACCTGCCCCTCGGAGAGGCCCACGGTCCCGGCCAGGGCCCGCAGCACCGTCGTACGCCCCGATCCGTTGCGTCCCAGGAGCACGGTGGCCCCTGGGTGGGCGGCGGCCAGGTCGACACCGTGCAGGGCCTCCAGGGGGCCGTAGCGCACGCGCGCCCGGCGGAGCTCGATCTCGGCGGTCATGGGCGACCTCCGCCGATGCGTGCGGGGGTGCGTGCGGGAATGTGCGGCGTGCGGCTGCGTGCGGGGGTGTGCGGCGTGCGGCACTTCGACGTACCGGCCTGTGAAGGCCCAGGACCGTTCCCGGTGTTCATCCGTGCTCACCGCCCGTACGTGCCACCGCGTCCAGGACCTGGCCCGCCGGCCCCGACGCGATCACGCGGCCCGCGCTCAGTACGTGCACCGTGTCGGCGAGATGGGCCACCAGGTCCAGGTCGTGCTCGACGATCAGCAGCGCGGTGCCTTCCGCCGCGAGGGCGCGCAGGATCCGGGAGAGCGTGTCGACCTCGGCGGTGTCCAGGCCCGCCGCCGGTTCGTCCAGGAGCAGGACGTGGGGTGCGCCGGCGAGCGCCCGGCCCAGTTCCACGCGGCGCAGTGTGCCGGTCGGCAGATCGGCGGCGGGATGCCGGCGCACGGGGCCGTCGAGGCCGAGCAGGCGCAGGGTGCGGTCGACCGCGGCCGGGTCGCGTACGCGGCCCTGTTCGGCGCCGACGCGCACGTTCTCCTCGACGGTGAGCGAGGGGAAGACGGCGAGCTGCTGGAAGGTGCGGGCGATGCCGAGCCGGGTGCGGGCGTGTGCGGCCAGCCGCGTGAGGTCACGCCCGGCGAACTCGACGCGGCCCGCGGCGGGCCGCATGGTACCGGCGAGGCAGTGGAACAGGGTGCTCTTGCCCGCGCCGTTGGGCCCGACGACAGCGGTGATCCGGCCCGGCGGAAGCTCCAGGCCGACGTCGTCGAGCGCGCGGAAGTCGTCGTACGCGACGGTGAGTCCGTGGGCGGACAGGGTGCCGGGAGCGGGGGGCGCGGGGGAGGGGCCGGGCGCCGCGAGGCCTGAACTCCGGGGCGGACGCGGCACGTGGCGGACCGTTGCCGCGTGTCCCTCACGGCCGGACGCGGTGGTGCGCGGTGCGTGACTGCCGGGGAGCGGCTCGGATGCCGCTGGACCGGGCGCGGCGCCACGCGGCGCGGGGTCCTCGGGCGCCGGCGCCTCCGGGTCGGATGAGACCGTCGCTCGGCGTACGCGGCCGTCGACGACCGGCTCCGAACCGGGGGCCCCGGCCTCCCCTCGTACCGCCAAAGCCTCCCGCCGTGCGGCCTGAGCCGCGATCCGTGCCCGTACCGCCTCGCCCCGGGCGCTGAGCCGCAGCTCGGGGCCCGTTCCGTGAAACCGTCCGGCGACGGCCCGTACCGCTTCGTAAGGACCCCCGGGGAAGCGGCCGATCAGTACCGCGAGGACCCCGATCACTGCCGCCGCCACCCCGCCCCGCGTGCCCGCGTCCAGGCCGACCAGAAGCGCCGCCGCGCCCAGCGCGCCGATCAGGGAGTCCGCGCCGAGCACCACGACCGCCGCGAACCACAGGAGGCCGCGCACCGGGTCGAAGGCCGCCGGGTCGAAGGCGCGCAGGCCCATGCCGAGCATGCCGCCGCCGAGTGCGGCAAGCGCCGCGCCCGCGACGAACGCGCCCACCTTCATGAGCGGTACGGGGACGCCCGAGGCGGACGCCCCCGCCTGGTGATCGCGCAGGGCGGCCAGGGCGCGCCCCGTGCGCCCGCGGCGGAGCAGTGACACGCAGAGCAACGCGCCTGCCAGGAGGACGAGTTCGAGGATGTAGTACGCGCGGTCGCCGCCGAAGCCCGCGGGCCGGCCGATGCCGAGCCCCGATGTGGCGTACGGCTGGTCGAAGACGAAACGGCTCACGCCCATCCCCACCGCGAGGGTGGCCAGGGCGAGCGCGAGCCCGTGCCTGCTGATCGCCGGCCAGCCGGTCAGCAGGCCCAACGGCGCCACGAGCAATACCGCGACCCCGAGCGCCGCCAGCGTCGGCAGCTGCGGGAGCCCGGGGAAGCGGCCCGCCGTGAGCAGCGCCGTGAACAGGGCGCCCAGACCCGCGTACGCCGCCTGCCCGAGCGAGATCTGTCCGCCGCGCCCCGTGACGACCACCAGCGAGAGGAGGACGACGGCCAGCGCCGGCACCTGGATCGCCGTATGGAGGTCGGAGCCCGCGAAGCCGAGCGGCAGCAGGAAGAGCACGCCCGCGACGACCCACACACCGGCCGGCGTACGGATACGGGCCGTCGCGGTACGCGGCAGGGCGTCGCGTCCGCCGATCCCGGGGAGCACCAGCGCGGACACCAGGAGCGCCACCACGAACAGGTTCGCGCCCACCGCCTGCAGCAGCGGCTCGCCCCAGCCCGACGGATGCAGCCGGGTCAACTGGGCCTGGACCACGCCGATCCCGAGCGCCACCGCCACCGCGATCGGCAGGCTGTGCATGCCCGCGCCGACCGCGACCGCGATCACCTGCATGACCAGGAGGGTGAGACCGTAGGGATCGAGGCGCACCTGAGAGGCGAGCAGCACCCCGGTCAGACCCGCGGTGAACGAACCGAAGGCCCAGCCCACCGACGCCACCCGGTCCGCGTCGATCCCGCCGAGCACGGCCAGCGGACGGTTGTCGACGACCGCGCGCAGCTCACCGCCGAACCGGGTCCAGCGCGTCACCGCCCACACACCGGCCGCGAGCGCGAGGACGATCGCGAGCTGCCCCCACGGTTCGTCGCCGAGCACCTGCGGGGCGTCCGCATGCGCGCCCTGTCCCCAGACCAGCGCCGCCCCGCCGACCAGGAGCACGAACACCCCGATCGAGGCGACCAGCGTCTGCACCGGATCGCTGCCGAGGACGGCGAGGGGACGGAACACCGCGCGTTCCAGGAGGAGTCCGAGCCCCGGGGCGACGACGAGCAGCGTCACTCCCGCGCCCAGCCACAGCGGCCAGCCCCACTCCACGGTGAACTGCCGCAGCAGATACGCGCACACCATCGCGACCGCGCCGTGCGCGAAGTTGAGCACTCCGGTCGCCCGGTAGGTGACGATCAGCCCGATGCCGGTCAGGGCTGCCGCGCTGCCGACGGCGAGGCCGGCCAGAGTGAGGTCCCACGTCAGCGAGTTCACCGCTCAGGACTCCGGACCGGCCTCGGCGGCATCAGGTCCGGGTTCGCAGATCGGGCACCGGTCGAGCCCTTCGTCGGCCAGCGCATGCGCATCGGCCGGTACGGCCTGCGGTTTGCCCGCGACGAGCGGGCAGTCGGCGCGATGGTAGAGCGTGCCGCCGGGCACGAGCAGCAGATCGCCGCTGGTCGCGGCCGGCCGCGCGGAGACCGGCTGCGGCTCCTCCTCCCGTACGAGAAGGGCGTACAGCTCGTCCATCCGCGCCGCGGCCGCTACACCGCGTGCCTGGGCCACGAGCACCGCGCCCGCCACGATGAGGGCGGCGCCCGGCAGGGTGCAGGAGGCGAGATAGGGCACCTGGCGTTCGGCGAAACGCTCGCCCGAGACCCCGTACCAGCCGATCACACAGAGCACCGCGCCGAGCGCCGCGGCGGCGAGGCCCGTCCACAACAAGGGGTGCACTGTCCGCAGTCGAGCAGTCCGCATCCGGGCCCCCTCGGGATCCGATTCAGGTGTGGGTGCGTCTGTGCCGATGTCGCGTCTGTAGTGATGTCTAGTCAGTCGGCTGTCTGTTCTTGTCAGCCGATCGCTTGCACTATGCCTTCTTGAAGCTGACCCTGAAAGCACCGGGCAGGGCCCGGTCCGACACCCGGTGGTGAGCCTGATGGTCCTCGGGAGCAGCCCCCACACGCGTTCCAGGACACGTTGTGCCGCGCTTGTCGCGGCAGCGGTCCTGGTCATCGGCCCGGCCTTGACGGCCTGCGGTGACGACGGCGGAGGGGGCAGCGACGATCCGCCGCCCACCCCGTCCAAGGACAAGACGACCAGCGCACCCGCGGATCCGACGAGCGCATCGCCGTCGGAGGAGGAAGGCGGCGGCGGTCAGCCGGAGGATCCGGCGGCGGCCGAGAAGGAGATCAAGACCAACTTCGCGAAGTTCTTCGACCCCAAGGTGTCGATGGCCGAGAAGGAGAAGGTTCTCGAGAACGGCACCGAGATGCGGCCCGTCCTCAAGGCCTTCAGCGGTGACGAACGCGGCGGCCAGACCTCGGCCGAGGTCAAGAAGGTCGAGTTCACCTCGCCCACCGAAGGCAAGGTCACCTACGACCTGTCCCTCAACGGCGCGGTCGTGCTGCCGGGCGCCTCTGGGGCCGTGGTGGAGCAGGACGGCACGTGGAAGGTCTCGGTCAAGACGCTCTGCGGACTGCTCGCGATGAGCGGCAGCACTTCGCCGATGCCCGGCTGTTGAGCGGATGCGAGCGCGGTCGTACGGGGCCGTGTCCGCGGCGCTGCTCGCCCTGGTCGCCGTCGGCTGCGGCAGCCGGCTGCCGGAGAGCGACTTCACGGACCGGCCCACGGGGACCGAGCAACCCGGTCGATCCGCAGACACCTCGCCCCTGAAGGTCGGGATCATCGCGAGCGAGACGAGCCCGGTGGGCGGCGAGGCGTTCACCGGGCCGCGGGACGGGGCGCGGGCGTACTTCGAGCGCCTGAACGCCCAGGGCGGGATCGGCGGCCGCAAGGTCGAGGTGCACACCTGCGACGACGGCGGCAGCGGTGTGGGCAACAACGAGTGCGTGCGCGAACTCGTCGACGAGCAGAAGGTCGTCGCCCTTGTCGCGACGACCACGCTCGACTACGAGGGCGCCCCGCGGGTGTCCGAGGCTGGCGTCCCGGACATCGGCGGGCAGCCGATCGGGCCCGCGTACGACACCTATCCGTATCTCTACTCGATCTACGGCTCGCTCGCCCCGCGCAAGGGCGGCGAGGCGGGCTGGGACGGCAAGCAGTACGGCGGCACCGAGGTCTACCGCTACTTCAAGCGCGAGCACGGTGCCCGTACCGCCGCCGTGATCTCGTACAACCAGGCCGCGTCGGCCGGCTATGCGCAGCTGATCACGCGCGGTCTCAGGGCCGAGGGCTACAAGGTCGTCACCGAGCAGGTGGATCTGTCGCTGCCCAACTTCCGCGCGGTCGCGGCCGATCTGAAGGAGCAGGGCGCCGATCTGGTCTTCGACGCGATCGACTCCCACGGCAACGCTCAGCTCTGCAAGGCGATGGACCAGGTCGGCGCGAAGGTCACCGCGAAGGTCACGAACGCCCAGAACTGGAACTCGGGCGTCCTCGAGGACTACGCGGACGCCCCGCGCTGCCGCAATGCCCTGTGGGTGACGGGATCGAGCCGCAACTATCAGGACCCCGGCAGCGAGGCCGCGAAGGAGTTCCGGGACGCGATGAAGGGCTCGGACCGCCGGCTCTCGCAGTGGCAGCTCGAAGGCTGGGCGGCGGCCATGTGGTTCGCGGACGCGGCCAGGTCCTGCGCCGGACAGGAAGCGGGCGTCACCCGGGAGTGCGTGGACGGGTTCATGCGGCGTGGTGAGCCCTATGACGCGCGCGGACTGCTGGTTCCGGTGGTCTTCGAGCAGCGTCCCGAGCCGCCGAGCACCCGCCGGACCTGTCTGTCGGTGGCCCGCTGGCAGGACGCCGAGGGCTGGGTGACCGAGGGCGGCGACATGAACGAGAACTGCTTCGAGGTGCCCCAACTCCCATACGAGCAGTAAGGGTTCCCCGGCGGCTTCAGGAGTGGCCGCCGCGTCCGTACGTGCGGGAGGACGTGATGCGCGCGAGGGGGAAACCGGGACGAGAGATGGGGAGTTCCCCGTTCCGGGTCACAAAGATCAAACGGTTGGAGAACGACCTTCTACCGGGACCCAACCGGCACAGGCGTTCGCACGTCACACCTGATGACAGGCGGACACCGGGGAGGGGAACCCCATACGTCCGCGGGGAAACGGGGAACTTGGGGACGCATGCGGATCTCTTTCCTGATCAACAGCGCATACGGCATCGGGGGAACGATCAGGACCACGTTCAATCTCGCCGAACAGCTTGCCCAGCAGCATGAGGTCGAGGTGGTCTCGGTCTTCCGCAACCGCGCGAGTCCGCTGCTCGCGCCGGACGGGAACGTGCCCGTGCGCTACCTCGTCGACCTGCGCAGACAGGAGACGACCTACGAGGGCGACGATCCGGAACACAAGCTGCCGTCCCGCTGTTTCGCACGGCACGACGGAGCGTACGAACGCTACAGCCGGCTGACCGACCGGCGGATCGGCGACCATCTCGCGCGGACCGACGCGGATGTGGTCATCGGCACCCGGCCGGGACTCAACACCCACCTCGTCCGGCAGACCCGCCGCGGCCCGGTCCTGCTGGGGCAGGAGCATCTGACCTACTCCACGCACTCGCCCCGGCTCCGCCGCGAGCTGCGCGCCCTGTATCCGCGACTCGACGCGCTGATCACGGTGACCGAGAAGGACGCCCGCGACTACCGCAAGCTGTGGCTGCCCGGCGTACGCGTGGAATCCGTGCCCAACTCGGTGCCGGACCCCGGCCTCGAACCCGCGGACGGCCGGGGCAAGTGGGTGGTCGCGGCCGGACGGCTGACCCGGATGAAGCGGTACGACCTGCTCATACGGGCCTTCGCGCATGTGGTCGAGGAGCGGCCGGACTGGAAGCTGCGGATCTACGGCGGCGGGGTGGAGCGGGCCGACCTGCGCGAGCTGATCGGGCGGCTCGGCCTGTACAACCACGTCTACTTGATGGGGCCCGTCAGTCCGCTGGAGCCGGAGTGGACGAAGGGGGCGATCGCCGCGGTCTCCTCCAGCTTCGAACCGTTCGGCATGACCATCGTCGAGGCGATGCGCGCGGGCCTGCCGGTGGTCGCCACCGACTGTCCCCACGGGCCGGGCGAGATCATCGAACCCGGTGTGGACGGGCTGCTGGTCCCCAACGGGAACGTCGAGGCCATGGGTGCCGCGCTGCTCGGCCTGATCAACGATGACGAGAAGCGTGCCGCCATGGGCCGTGCGGCCCGCGAGCGTGCGCACCGCTTCGACCCGGCGACGATCGGGGAGCGCTACGAGGGGCTCCTGACCGAACTGGTCGCCCGCCGCGGCCGGTTCCGCTCCGGCGCCCACCGGGCCCGCGGCTCACTGGTCGGCGGGGCGTACGCGGTCAGGAACGTGGCCGACGCGGCGCGCCAGGGTCTGGGCTACGTGCAGAAGAACGGCGTGCGTGCGGCCGTCGTGAAGGCGAGGACCGTATGAGCACCAGCAGCACCAGCAGCACCGGCAGCACGGGCAGCACCGGCATCAAGAGCATCAAGAGCACCAAGAGCACCAAGAGCACCAAGAACGTCAGCACATCGGCACTGACCGAGTCCGAGTGCGGCACCGGGCCGCGTGCCCACTGCGTGGCCGAAGCGGACGGCGGGCTCGCGTTCGAGCTCGGTCTGTCCGGTGCCGAGGGCGGACAGGCCGTCCTGCTGCTCCGGCGCAGGCGCGGCCAGGCCACGGACGAGGCCCGGCTGCCGCTCGCGCAGGTGTCCCCGGGCCGGCTGCGGGCGGAGCTGCCGGTCGGCACCGGGCTGCGGGAAGGGCGTTGGGACGCGTATCTGGTGCTCGGCGAGGACGCCCCGGTCCGGATGCTGCCCGGCATGAACGATCTGCGCGCCCTGCTCGGCCGTGTGCCCGGCAAGGGGGAGGACCTTCTCCGGGTGCGGATCCCGTACCCCACGAAGGACGGCCATCTCGCGGTGCGCGCCTGGCAGCGCTCGCCGCACGTCGAGGCCGGCGAGCTGTACATCCGTGAGGACCGGCTCACCTTCCAGGGACGGCTCTTCGGCGCAGAGTTCGACGACGGGGCGTATCTGGAGGCGGACCCGCGCGGCAGCGACGAGCCGTCGCTGCGGGCCGAAGTGGTGGTGGACGGCGACGAGTTCACCGCCACCGTCCCGTACCGGATGCTCATGCCCGGGCTGTGGGATCTGCGGCTGGGGGCCTCGGGGGCGCGGGGGGCGCGGGGGCGGGGCGGGGGCCTGCCCGACGGCATCGCCCCCAAGGAGGCCCGCTTCACCCATCCGGCGCTGCGGGTGAGCGGCGAGTACGGCCCGGTCGACGCCGAGCCGTACTACACCGTCGACAACGATCTGTCGGTCAAGGTGACCGCCCGGGCCGACGAGAGCGAGGGGAACTAGCGCCCTGCGCCGGGCGGCGGCTGGCGCAGCGTCCGGAAGAACTCCCGTACGTCGCCCAATAGTTGCTGTGGAGCCTCCAGGGCGGCGAAGTGCCCGCCCTGCTCGTACTCGTTCCAGTGCGTGATGTTGTTCAGGTCCTCGGCCCACCGGCGGATCGCCGGATCCTCATGGAAGTTGGCGACTCCGGTGGGCACCGTGGACGGCGCGCTCGGGAACCAGTCGAGGACGTGGGTGTTCTCGTAGTAGATCCGTGCCGCCGAGCCGCCCGTGCCGGTCAGCCAGTAGAACATCACGTTGGTGAGCAGCGTGTCCCGGTCGACCGCGTCCTCGGGCACTTCGGCGGACGGATGGGTCCACTCCTTGAACTTCTCCATGATCCAGGCGAGTTGTCCGACCGGGGAGTCGCTCAGGCTGTACGCGAGGGTCTGCGGGCGCGTGGACTGCAGCTTGTTGTAGCCGAAGCCCTCGCTCGTAAACCAGTTGATCATGTCGAGGCGCTTCAGCTCCTTCTCGCTGAGCTGCGCCTTGAACTCGTCCGAGACCGGGCCGAGCGGGATGAACCCCACCGACGCGGCGTTCACATGGATCCCGATCACCGCATCGGGCTCGACCCGCCCCAGCGTCGGCGAGATGATCGCGCCGAGGTCACCGCCCTGGGCGCCGTACCGCTCGTATCCCAGGCGCCGCATCAGCTCGTGCCAGGCCTTGGCGACGCGGGTGGCGTTCCAGCCCTTGTCGCGGGTCGGTCCGGAGAAGCCGAAGCCGGGGATCGAGGGGATCACCACATGGAAGGCGTCCGCCGGGTCGCCGCCGTGGGCACGCGGGTCGCTGAGCGGGCCGACGAGCTCCAGGAACTCGACGATCGAGCCCGGCCAGCCGTGCGTGAGGATGAGCGGAAGCGCGTCCGGCTCGGGCGAGCGGACATGCAGGAAGTGCACCTTGGCGCCGTCGATCTCGGTGACGAACTGCGGGAGTTCATTGATCCGGGCCTCGTGCTTGCGCCAGTCGTAGCCGGTGCGCCAGTACTCGGCCAGTGACTTCAGATAGGTCAGCGACGCGCCGTACTCCCACTGGGTGCCCGGGAGTTCGTCGGGCCAGCGGGTCGCTTCGAGCCGGGTGCGCAGGTCGTCGAGCTGCGCCTGCGGTACGTCGATACGGAAGGGAGCTATCTGCGAGGGTGCAGTGTTCTCTGCCATGCCCACAAAGTAGCGAGGGTTGCGGACAACCACAGTCCTCGAGCAGACGTAATTCGATGGCAGACTCGCCCCATGCTCGAGACCTCGGCCCGCCTGCTGAAGCTGCTCTCCCTGCTTCAGGCGCATCGCGAATGGTCCGGCCCCGACCTCGCGAACCGCCTCGGCGTCACCCCGCGCACGGTCCGCCGCGACATCGACCGGCTGCGCGAACTCGGCTACCCGGTGAACGCCTCACCCGGCACCGGCGGCGGCTATCAGCTCGGCGTCGGCGCCGAGATGCCGCCGCTGCTTCTCGCCGGCGAGGAGGCGGGGGGCGTCGCGGGCGGGCTGGGCACCGCGGGCGGGCAGGGCATCGAGGGCCTCGGCGAGACCTCGGTACGGGCGCTCGCCAAACTGGAGCAGGTGCTGCCCAACCGGCTGCGCCGGCGCGTCAGCACCCTCAACGCGTTCACCGTGCCGATGCTGCGCTCGTCCCGGACCTCGGCCGTGGACCCTTCCGTCCTCACCGAGCTGGCGGGCGTCTGCCGCGACGCCGAACGGCTGCGCTTCGAGTACCGCGATCACGGCGGGAGCTCCACCCGCCGCACCGTCGAACCGCACCGCCTGGTGTGCACCGAACGCCGCTGGTATCTGGTCGCCTGGGACGTGGACCGCGACGACTGGCGCACGTTCCGCGTCGACCGCATCACGCCCAAGCCGCCGCACGGCCCGCGCTTCGAGCCGCGCGAAGCACCCGCCGAAGACCTCGCCGCGTATGTCTCCAAGGGCGTTTCGACCCGGGCGTACGACGCCCGGGCGACGATCCGCCTGCACACCTCCGTACAGGAGGCGGAGCAGCGCATCTCCCCGTCCGCCGGCACGCTCACCGCCGAGACGGAGAGCACCTGCGTCCTGCGGACGGGGGCCGGCAGCCTGGACGTCATGGTCATCCATGTGATGCTCATGGGTTACGAGTTCGAGGTCCTGGAGCCCGCCGAGCTGACCGACCACATCAGGCGGAGTCGTGACCTCCTCGCCCGGGCTCTGGAACGGGGTTCGTCGCCCGCTGGAACGCCGCGAACTCCGGATGATGCAGATCGAACGCCGGGGACTCCGAACGGATCCGGGGCAGCGTGACGAAATTGTGCCGCGGCGGCGGACACGAGGTCGCCCACTCGAGCGAACGCCCGTAGCCCCAGGGGTCGTCGACGTCGACCTTCTTGCCGTACTTGGCGGTCTTCCAGACGTTGTAGAGGAACGGCAGCGTCGACATCCCGAGCAGGAACGCACCGATCGTCGAGATGGTGTTGAGCGCCGTGAACCCGTCGGCCGCCAGATAGTCGGCGTACCGCCGAGGCATCCCCTCCGCGCCCAGCCAGTGCTGCACCAGGAACGTGGTGTGGAAGCCGACGAAGAGCGTCCAGAACTGGATCTTCCCGAGCCGCTCGTCGAGCATCTTGCCCGTGAACTTCGGCCACCAGAAGTAGAAGCCGCCGAAGGTCGCGAAGACCACGGTGCCGAACACCACGTAGTGGAAGTGCGCGACGACGAAGTACGAGTCGGTGACGTGGAAGTCCATCGGCGGCGACGCGAGGATCACGCCGGTCAGACCACCGAACAGGAAGGACACCAGGAAGCCGACCGCCCACAGCATCGGTGTCTCGAAGCTCAGCGACCCCTTGAGCATGGTCCCGGTCCAGTTGAAGAACTTCACCCCGGTCGGCACCGCGATCAGGAACGACACGAACGAGAAGAACGGCAGCAGCACCGCGCCCGTGGCGAACATGTGGTGCGCCCAGACCACGACCGACAGACCGGTGATCGCCATCGTGGCGCCGACCAGCATCACGTAACCGAAGATCGGTTTCCGGCTGAACACCGGGATGATCTCCGTGATGATCCCGAAGAACGGCAGCGCGATGATGTAGACCTCGGGATGCCCGAAGAACCAGAACAGGTGCTGCCAGAGCAGCGCACCCCCGAACTCCGCCTCGAACACCATGGACCCGAACCGCCGGTCGGCCTCCAGGACGAGCAGCGCGGCCGCCAGCACCGGGAAGGCGAGCAGGACGAGGATCGACGTGAACAGCACGTTCCAGGTGAAGATGGGCAGCCGGAACATCGTCATGCCGGGCGCGCGCATCCCGATGATCGTCGTCAGGAAGTTCACCGCACCGAGGATCGTGCCGAAGCCGGAGAGCGCGAGTCCCATGATCCACATGTCGGCGCCGATGCCGGGCGAGCGCTCCAGGCTGTTGAGCGGCGCATAGGCGAACCAGCCGAAGTTGGCGGGGCCCGAGGGCACGATCAGTGAGCCGAGCACGATCAGGCCGCCGAAGAGGAACAGCCAGTACGAGAGCATGTTGAGCCGCGGGAAGGCCACATCGGGGGAGCCGATCTGCAGCGGCATGATCTCGTTGGCGAAGCCCGCGAAGGTCGGCGTCGCGAACAGCAGCAGCATGATCGTGCCGTGCATCGTGAACGCCTGGTTGAACTCGTTGTTGCTCATCAGCTGGAGCCCCGGACGGGCGAGCTCGGCCCGCATCATCAGGGCCATCAGACCGGCGATCAGGAAGAACACGAACGACGTGATCAGGTAGAGATGCCCGATCTTCTTGTGGTCCGTGGTCGTCAGCCAGTCGACGACCACCCGCCCCGGCCGGCGTACCGGAGCCGCGTCGGCGACCTCCTGCACGGTGTCCGTACCCATCGCTGCCCCCTCGCGTCGTCACGTTCCGGGCCCCGAGCACTCGCCATGATGCTCGCGTCGACCCCGACTCCAACAGGGGGCGTGCGTACGGGAGTACGTGCCGGGCGGCGCGGGTAATGGAGAGATCCGGGGAGATTCTGTACGGGAACCATGAATTCCCTATGGCCCGTCAAGTCGTCGCGGTGGAGCCGGGATCGCTATTACGGGGCAATCACGGGCGACCGCGCCCCCGGGAATTCACCGGACCGGGAACGGGTCGGTAACGGACCGAGAACGGGCTGAGAACGACCTTTACGAGTACCCGCATCGACAATTAGGAACCCCTCGTTCGTGTGAAGAGCTCCGGGATAAACCGATGTAGGGAAGCTGTGACACAAGCGTGACCGCCGGGGGACAGGTGACGCTTGGTGCGCGCTCGGCGAGCCCGTTCCCGCGGCTGCGGCCTCCGCTTCCCACACCGCGGCGCGGACGCCTACGGTGGCCGTATGGCACCGATACCCACGCCCGGAGCGGGACCTCAGGACAGCCCCGACACCTATGTAGGCCTCGACGCGCAGAGCGCGGAGCAGCAGGCCATCGAGCACGGTTGGCGCACGGTCAGAAAGCTGCCGCCGGGCGCCATCATCACCATGGAGTATCTCGAAGGGCGGCTGAACTTCGAGGTCGACAACGGCGCGGTGACGCGCTGCTGGAAGGGCTGAGGCCCCCGCGCGAAGGCCCGCCCGACGACCGCTGAGACCCCGCGTACGAACGGGGGAGGGGCCGGCGCCTCCGGCCCGGGGCCGCGCCCCGTGGGGGGGGGGGGGGGGGCGGGCCCGCCG
>NZ_JAEIMH010000009.1:16754-30296 GCF_016464295.1 Streptomyces sp. N35
GCCGGGCCGCCCCCCCCCCCCCCCCAGCCCCCCCGCCCCGCCGGGCCCCCGCCCCGCCCCCGTGGCCCCCCCCCCTTCGCCTTGCGGGGAGGTTGTGCGTACCGGCCCCGCTGTCTGTGCAGTTCTCGACGCGCCTCAGCTGCCCGTGACCGGGCTCGCCGCGGTGGAGCGGCCGACCCGCTCCGGATGCTGCGGCCTGCGGCTGACGACCGCGGTGGGGGGCGTGCGCTCCGTGCGGACCGGGTGCGTACGCAGCCCGCGCGCCGGATGCACGGTCGCGGAGACCGGCTCGCGCGTGGCGGGCACCTCGTCGTCGGCGGGTGTGCGCTGCGGGAACATGGCCGGCACTCCGGCCGGGACCGCGCCCACTGCCGTGCGGCGCTCGCGGATCCGGTCGCGCACCGCGAAGATCCAGGCCTCGGCCCGCGCGACCAGCGGCTCGAACCAGGGCAGCGCGAGCAGGATGAGCAGACCCGCGGCCCAGCCCAGCATCACATCGCTGAGCCAGTGCGTACCGAGATAGACGGTGCTGAGTCCGACACCGAGCGCCACGATGGCGGAGACCGCCGACAGGTAGCGGCGGGTGCGCTGGCTGGAGGCCAGATACGCCAGGATGCCCCAGGTCACGACGGCGTTGGCGGTGTGGCCGGAGGGGAATATATCGCCGTTGCCGAAGTGCCACATCTCGTTGGAACCGATGGCCGTCGCGTAGTGCGGGCCGAGCCGGCCCATGCCGATCTTGGCGGCGCCCACCGTGATGTTGAGCAGCAGCAACGAGGTGCCGAGCATCAGCAGCGGACGCAGGGTGTGCTGACGCCAGGAGCGCCAGCCCAGCCAGGCCAGGACCATCACCGCCGTGGGGCCGCGCTGGCCGAGCACCACGTAGTAGTCGATCCAGGCGTGCAGCCCGGACCACTGCTCGTAGGGACGGAAGAACATCAGCTGCCAGTCGAGCCTGACGAGCCAGGTGGTGTTGATGACGGCCACGACGATGAGCCCGTAGAACACCAGGGTCGAGCCGAGAAGCACGATCCGGTGCGGGCTCATCCGCGGAACATCGAGGTTCTGCGGCCGCTCAGGCTCACGGTCCAGACGGGCGAAGAGCCGGTCCAGACGGGTGAGGTTTTGTTCGGTACGCACCCAATCGACGTTACAGCGAGTGAGCTGAGCGCTAGGCCGAATCAGTGGCTTTGTGATGACGATGTGATGTGGGATTGATCTCAGGAGCCCCTTTATTCCCGCGGTTCATCGAAAAGCGCGGGACCTTCGACTCCTATTCCATTGATCATTCCGAGAACGTTTTAGTGAACGGTCCGAATTCGTTCACCGGTAATCGGTGCCGATTTTCCCTGCCGATCACGGTGGACCCGATCCGTTCAGCCAAAGCGCCCCATACGCCGCAGATGCCGCACCCACGACCGTCAGCACCACCACCGACCTGGACGTTCGCAGCCGTCCCAGGGCGACGGCGAGCGGCAGCAGCAGCGGGAAGGCCGGCATCAGCAGGCGCGGCTTGGACCCGAAGTAGCCCGAGGCGCACAGCGCGAGCGCCAGCACGATCCCCGTGTAGACAAGGAGCGGAACCGGCTGCTTCTGCCGTACGCCCACCACGTACAGCCAGATGACCGCGGCGACCCCGACGATCAGGCCGACCCCGGCGAGCGCGGACGGGAACGACGTGAACTTGTCGCCGATGAAGCGCGCGAAGGCGTACCCGAAGTCGAAGCCGTTGCCCCACTGCTTCTGGACGTCGAGGTAGCCGAAGAGCCCGCCGCCCGTCTTCTGCCCGACCCACAGCACGTACCCGGCCGCGCCCAGCGGGGCGAGCACCGCCCCGAGGACCATCCGCCAGGGCGCCCGCCGCTCCCGTACGACCACGAGGATCGCCGCGACCCACAGCGCTGCCACGACCGCCATGCCCACGGGCCGGGTCAGACCGGCGAGCGCCGCGAGCAGACCGGCCGTCATCCAGTGCTCGCGCAGCACCGCGTACAGAGACCAGGCGGCGAGCGCCGTGAACAGCGCCTCGCTGTACGCCATCGACTGGACGATCCCGACCGGCAGCACCGCCCAGAGCGCCACCGCGCACACCCCGGTGCGTCTCCCGTACAGGCGGTCCGCGATCAGGAAGATCCCCCAGGCCGCCGCGTGCGACGCGACCCAGGCGACGACCATCCCCGCGTCCGCGTACGACAGCGGGCTGATCGCCGAGAGCGCCCGCTCCAGCCAGGGCAGCAGCGGGAAGAACGCGAGGTTCGAGTGGACCGTGCCGTCGGGCAGCGTGGTCGACCAGCCGTAGCCGTGCTCGGCGACGCGGGTGTACCAGAGCGAGTCCCAGCGCGCGGTGAGCAGGGTGTGCGGGCTCTTGCCCGTGCCCAGGCACCACAGCGCGAGCACCAGGAGACCGAGCGCGCGCACCCCGGCGTAGACGAGCAGCGCGGGCGCCGCGTGGCGCAGCGCACGGGTCAGGCGTCCGGTCGCGGGAGGCCCCGCGGGGCGTTGATCAAGATCGGTCACGGGCTCGATTATGGGTGCCGCCACCGCAGCGGCCCGAACCGGCGTGTGCCCTTTGTACGTGTAGAGGGGGAAGAGGGGTGGTGTACGCCACAAGCAGTCCCGTGTGCGCGTGAGAGATGGACCACGCGCACCAGCAGTGAACTGACGTAATCTGACGGCTCACTCGCGATCGCGCCGGTCGGCCCCACCCGACGGCCGCGTACGAGGACCCACTGGAGGTACACGGATGAGCGGGACGACCACGGCTGCCGCGCGGCGGCCCTCGGCCGTTACCAGGCTCCTGTGTCCCGAAGGCGGCGCCAACCGCTGGGTCGTCCTGATCGTCCTGTGTGTGTCCCTGGCGATCGTCGCGATCGACTCGACCGTGCTCCATGTCGCGGTCCCCGCCGTCACCGAGGACCTCAAGCCGGGCGGCATCCAGCTCCTGTGGATCGTGGACGCCTATCCGCTGGTGTGCGCGGCGCTGCTCATCCTCTTCGGCACCCTCGGCGACCGCGTCGGCCGCCGCCGCGTGCTGCTCCTTGGATACGGCCTGTTCGGCGTCGCCTCCGCGATGGCCGCGCTCGCCGATTCGCCCCACCTCCTGATCGCCGCCCGTGCGCTGCTCGGTGTCGGCGGCGCGATGATCATGCCCGCGACCCTCTCGATCGTCCGCCAGGTCTTCCCCGACCGGCGCGAACGGGCCGTCGCCATCGGCGTCTGGACCGCCGTCGCCGCGATCGGCGCCGCCGCGGGTCCGCTGCTCGGCGGCTTCCTGCTCGAGCACTTCTGGTGGGGTGCGGTCTTCCTGATCAACATCCCGCTGATGTTCGCGAGCCTGTTCATCGGCCGGTGGCTGCTGCCCGAGTCGACCGGCGACCGCGACGGACCGTGGGACGTGACCGGTGCGCTGATGGCCGCCGGCGGACTCTTCGGCGTGGTCATGGGCGTCAAGCGCGCGGGCGGCGGCGAGGGCGTGCTCAGCGCGATGACCCTCGTCCCGCTGGTAGTCGGCGCCGTGCTCCTGATCCTCTTCGTACGCCGTCAGCGCCGCCGCACGCACCCCCTAGTCGATCTGTCGATGTTCGCGCGGCCCGCGTTCGGCACCTCGGTCAGCTGCATCGTCCTCGCCATGCTGGCGCTGGTCGGTCTGATGCTGATCGCGGCCCAGTATCTGCAGCTGGTCCTCGGGCTCTCCCCGTTGGCGACGGGGCTGCGGATGGTGCCGCTGACGCTCGCCGCGATGGCCGGCGGCCTGGTCGGCTCCCGCCTGCTGCCATGGGTCGGACCGCGCGCCATGGTCGCCTCCGGCTTCTGCCTCACCGCAGCGGCGGTTCTGGTCCTCACCTTCCTGGGCCACGACGACAACCCGCCCCTGATGCTGGTCGGCTTCGTCCTGCTCGGCTTCGGTCTGCAGACCACGCTCTTCGGCAGTTACGAGTCGATGCTCAGCGAGGCGCCGCAGGGGCAGGCGGGCGGGGCGGCCGCGATCGGCGAGACCTCGTACCAGCTCGGCGGCGGCATGGGCATAGCGCTGCTCGGCAGCGTGATGAACGCGGCGTACGCGCCCGGGCTCGCGGCCGCTCCGGGCGTGCCGTCAGCGGCCCGCGCCTCCGCGGAGAACTCCCTCGGCGAGGCCTACGAGGTCGCCGACTCGCTCGGCGGCGGTGCGGGGGCGGCGCTGCGGTCCGCCGCGCGGGACTCGTTCGTGAACGGTCTGCACGTCACGCTGATGGTCAGCGCGGGGCTGCTGCTGCTCGGTGCGGTGGCGGCGTTGCGGTTGCCGCGGGTGATGTCGTGTGGTGACACGTGCGATGCGGGGGAGGGGGCGGTGGCGATTCCTTCGCCGGCTGCGTCCCGTGAGTCTTCCTCGCCCTCGCCCTCGCCCTCGCCCTCGCCCTCGCCCTCGCCCTCGCCCTCGCGTGAGCGTGCCTCTGCGGAGTCGCGGGGCTGAGGGGCGCCTGCGGCGGGCTTTCTCCCCGCCCCGCCCCTTCCCGAAACCGGGGGCTCCGCCCCCGGACCCCCGCATCCGAACTTCGCTCGGATCTGCTCAATCGCCGCAGGGGCTGAGGTAACGTCGACGGCGCACCGTAAACTACCAGCGCTAGTTTGGCTGCCCGCACCCGGAGGCCGGTCATGTCCGCATCCGCAGCACCCCCCTTCGACCCTCGCGACCCCCTCGGCCTCGACGACCTGCTCGATCCCGAGGACCTCGCGATCCGCGACACCGTCCGCAGCTGGGCCGCCGACCGCGTCCTGCCGCACATCGCCGACTGGTACGAGCGCGGCGAGCTGCCCGGCGTCCATGAACTCGCCCGTGAGCTGGGGGCGATCGGCGCCCTCGGGATGTCGCTCACCGGTTACGGCTGCGCGGGCGCGAGCGCCGTCCAGTACGGGCTCGCCTGCCTCGAGCTCGAAGCCGCCGACTCCGGCATCCGCTCCCTCGTCTCCGTACAGGGCTCCCTCGCCATGTACGCGATCTGGAAGTTCGGCTCCGAGGAGCAGAAGCAGCAGTGGCTGCCGGCGATGGCGGCGGGCGAGGCCATCGGCTGTTTCGGTCTGACCGAACCCGACCACGGTTCCGACCCGGCCGGCATGCGCACGTACGCCAAGAAGGACGGCGCCGACTGGGTGCTCACCGGGCGCAAGATGTGGATCACCAACGGCTCGGTGGCGAAGGTCGCCGTCGTCTGGGCCCAAACCGACGACGGGATCCGCGGCTTCGTCGTCCCCACCGACAGCCCCGGCTTCTCGGCGCCCGAGATCAAGCACAAGTGGTCACTGCGCGCCTCCGTCACCAGCGAGTTGGTGATGGACGAGGTGCGGCTGCCCGCCGACGCGGTCCTTCCCGAGGTGACCGGCCTGCGCGGACCGCTCAGCTGCCTCAGCCACGCCCGGTACGGGATCGTCTGGGGCGCCATGGGCGCGGCCCGCGCCAGCTTCGAGTCGGCGCTCGACTACGCCAAGTCCCGTGAGCAGTTCGGCAAGCCGATCGGCGGCTTCCAGCTCACCCAGGCCAAGCTCGCCGACATGGCCGTCGAGCTGCACAAGGGGATTCTGCTCGCGCACCATCTGGGCCGCCGGCTGGACGCCGGGCGGCTGCGGCCCGAGCAGGTCAGCTTCGGCAAGCTCAACAACGTCCGCGAGGCCATCGAGATCTGCCGGAGCTCGCGCACCATCCTGGGTGCGAACGGGATTTCGCTGGAGTACCCCGTGATGCGCCATGCGACGAATCTCGAATCGGTGCTCACGTACGAAGGCACCGTCGAGATGCATCAGCTGGTGCTCGGCAAGGCGCTCACCGGGCTCGATGCCTTCCGGTGAACCCGGATCGGCACCCTTTGGCGAACCGGGTCGGTGGCCGGTTCTCTCCGGTGAGCAGGCCTTGCGTCAGCTCTGGTTGAAGAAACCGTCCGCCGGCCGGGCCGAGGCCTCGCCGTTGACGATCTGGGTGTTGGCCGGGGTCAGCAGGAAGACCCGGCCCGCCACCCGCTCGATGGAGCCGCGCAGACCGAAGGTCAGGCCGGCCGCGAAGTCCACGACGCGCTTGGCGTCGCCGGGCTCCATCGACGTGAGGTTCATGATGACGGGGACGCCGTCACGGAACAGCTCACCGATGCCGCGGGCGTCGCGGAAGCTGTCGGGTGTGATGGTGCCGATCCGCCGGCCCTGCTCCTCGGCGGTCTGCGAAGCGACGCGGACCCGTGGGTCCGTGACCCAGGAGTTGTCCGTACGGGACTCCTCGACCGAGTCGACCGCGTCGTCGTCGTATCCGTCGTAGTAACGCTCATCATCGTTGTCGTCGACGAGGCCAAGCCAGGCGCTTGCCTTACGTACCGATCCCATGGACGCCTCCTCTCACAGCGGTTCTTCAACTCCGCACGTGCCCCTATGGTCGTCCATGATGCGCAGCGGGCTCCGCGTTGACCGAGCCGTTTTTCGCTGCGCGAGGGGTTTGTGACGGTACTGGTGCAGAACGTACTCCCCATTCCCCAAGGGTCCTGACGGGCACGGCTGCTGACAGTGAGTGAAATAGTATTTGTTGTGGCGTACGGGTGATACCGGCGTGTCGTGGAGAACCTGTGGCCGATGCCTCCTGGTCGATACGATGCGGATCACTCCAAGCGACCTCACGGGGGAGAGTCGACGTGTTCGGAATCGTGCGGCCCTGCAGCCATCACCTCGGCGAAGGCCTCAAGACCCAATGGATGGCGCACCTTTGCGGGCTCTGTCTCGCGCTGCGCAAGGACCATGGTCAGTTCTCGCGGATCGTCACCAACTACGACGGCTTGCTGATCTCGGTTCTGACGGAGGCTCAGGCCGAGCGCAGCACCGACTGGCGGCGTACGGCGGGGCCTTGTCCGCTGCGCGGGATGCGGACCGCGTCCGTCGCGCAGGGCGAGGGGGCGCGGCTCGCCGCGGCCGTCTCGCTGGTCCTCGCCTCGGCCAAGGTGCGCGATCATGTGGCCGACGGTGACGGACTGCTTGCGCGGGGGCCGGTGGCCGCCGCCGCACGGCGGGTGGCCAAGGGCTGGGACCGGGCGGGCGCGAAGGTGGGCTCGTCGGTCGGCTTCGACACCGCCGTCCTGGTCGACGCCGTGGACCGGCAGCTGGAGCTCGAGGCCCTTGCCGGGCCCGGGACTTCCCTGCTCACCGTCACCGAGCCGACCGAGACCGCGACGGCCGCCGCCTTCGCGCACACCGCATGGCTGGCGGGCCGGCCGGGGAACGCGGGACCGCTCGCCGAGGCCGGCCGGCTCTTCGGCCGGCTCGCGCACCTCCTCGACGCGGTGGAGGACCAGACGGCCGACGCCGAGGCCGGCGCATGGAACCCGCTGACGGCCACCGGTACCTCACTGGCCGAGGCGCGGCGGCTCGCCGATGACGCGCTGCACGGGATCCGGCTGGCCCTGAACGACGTGGAGTTCACCGAACAGCGACTCGCCCACATGCTCCTCGCGCACGAGCTGCGGCGGTCCGTGGACCGGACGTTCGGCTCGACGACCTGCTCGCATCAGCAGCCGGGCGCCGGCGGTCCGCAAGGATTCGGGCCGCCTCCTTCGGGGTTCGGCGGCCAGTACCCGGGCGACGGTCCGTACGGCGGCGGCTCCGGCAATCCGTACGGTGGCGGTCCCGGGAATCCGTACGGCGGGGGAGCGGGCGGTCCGGTCGGTCCTGGTGGTCCCGGCGGGTTCGGCGGCGGTCCCGCGCCCGAGCAGCCCAAGGGGCGGCGCGGGTTCTGGGCGGGCTGCGGCATGTTCTTCGTGGTGTGCTGCACCTGCCAGATGTGCTGCGCCGAGTCGTACGAGGGCCCGTGGACGCGCAAGAAGCGCGAGGGCTGCTGTCACAGCTGCGACTGCAACTGCGGCAGCTGCGACTGCTGCTGCCCCTGCGACGGCTGCTGACGGCTGCCGCGTCGGGCGGCCGCGGGCGGCGGACTATCCGGAAGGACAACTTCCGGCCATTCCCGGGCAGTGGACCGAGGGCGGCGACGAGGCGGTGCTGCGGGCCGCGGCCGAGGACGGCCTCGCCTTCCCCGGCTCGCCCGCGCGCCGCGCGTTCCAGGGCGTCGAGGCCGTGCCGTGCGACGCCGACTGGTCAGTGCCGGGCCGCTTCACCCCGTACGAGAACCGGAGCACGATTCAGGTCGAGAACGCCGACGGGCGGGCAGGGCACCTCCCGCTCGAGCGAAGCCGGGAGTGGGGGAGGAACCTCGACGGCCGGTTATCCGTCTGATCCACCGACGCGACCCCGGCGGCCTCCTCACGTACGACAGGAGCCGCCGGGGCAGAAGCGCGTGCTGAGGCACACGGCCGAAAGGCGCCCTTGTGCCGTCAACTCGCTAGCCGAATACTCCCGAACAGCGCTTGTCAGGGGCACAACGTGTTCGGTATACGGACACTTCCCTCTGGCTGCGCCTCACGGGCCCGACCCCACAACACGGGCCCCCGATTCCCCTCGGGAGGAACGACAAGTGAGGATCAAGCGCACCACCCCCCGCACCGGTATAGCGAGACGCACCCGCGTGCTCGCCGTCGGCACCGGACTCGTCGCAGCGGCGGCTCTCGCCGTGCCCAGTGCCAGCGCCGGCGAGACCGCCACCTTCAGCGCCGCACAGCTCACCAAGGCGAGCAGCGCGATGCTCAAGGCGGACGTCGGCGGTACCGCATGGCACATCGACTCCAAGACCAACCGCCTGGTCGTGACGGCCGACTCGACCGTCTCGCAGGCGGAGATCAATGAGATCAAGCGCACCGCCGGAGCCCAGGCCGGCGCCCTGAAGATCGAGCGCACTCCTGGCAAGTTCAGCAAGCTGCTCTCCGGTGGCGACGCGATCTATGCGTCCAGCTGGCGCTGCTCGGCCGGTTTCAACGTCCGCAGCGGCTCCACCTATTACTTCCTGACCGCCGGTCACTGCACCGACGGCGCGGGCACCTGGTACACCAACTCCAGCCGCACCACGCAGATCGGCCCGACCGCGGGCTCCAGCTTCCCGGGCAACGACTACGGGCTCGTGCGGTACTCCAACACCGCGATCGCGCACCCGGGCACCGTCGGCGGCCAGGACATCACCAGCGCCGCGAACGCCACGGTCAACATGTCGGTCACCCGGCGCGGTTCGACCACCGGCACCCACAGCGGCCGGGTCACCGGTCTCAACGCCACCGTGAACTACGGCGGCGGAGACGTCGTCTACGGCATGATCCGCACCAACGTGTGCGCCGAGCCCGGCGACTCCGGCGGCCCGCTCTACTCCGGCACGCGTGCGATCGGTCTGACCTCCGGCGGCTCCGGCAACTGCTCCTCCGGCGGTACGACCTTCTTCCAGCCGGTCACCGAGGCCCTGAGCGCCTATGGGGTCAGCGTCTACTAGGCACCACGTACGGTTCATCTGCAGCCAGCAGCAGCGACCCCCGTCCGGATTCCGGGCGGGGGCTCGCCTCTGTCGTCCTCGTACGGTTGGATCACCTGTACGGATCGCCCGCCGGGTCGGGCAACTCGCCACGGGGGAACAGGACTTGGACGACCGTCAGCGCCGTGTGCGCCGCAGCCCGCTGCTCTTCACCGCACCTCTGGTGCTGCTCTGTCTGCTCCTGGTCGTGCTCGGCTGGGAGGTCGTGCGCGGCAATATCGCTGCCGACGCCCGTGCGCACTGGCCGTGGCGGCTGCAGCTGCTCGACATGGAGCCGCTCGGCAGCCTCCTCGCGGTGGCCTCGGGCGCGGTGTTCGCCCGCGCGCAGTACGCCCGTACGGTCCGGCCGGCACTCGGCTGGCGTGCGGAGTGGGTACGGGGCCTGATCTCCGCGGGCGAGTACGGCTGGCGGGTCGGCCTGGTCAACGGCGGTCAGGGCGCGGCCGTGATCGAGAGCGTCGACTACCGCGTGGTCCGGCCCGGTGCGGACGCGGGGGAGTGGGCGGACTTCGCCGGGGTCCTCACCCAACTGTCCGCCGCGGGGCTCGAGTTCGGGACGGACTACGGTCTGGAGCTGTTCGGTGCGGGCAGTCCGCTCATCGGCAGGGTGGACGAGGGAACGGTGCGGGCCGGTGAGTTCTCCAAGCGCTTCGTCACCGAAGTCGACGCGCTCCAGCTGCGCCTGCGGGTCGTGGACACCGTCGGCGACACGCACGAGCGCATCGTGGACTGCCTCAAGGGCGCCCGCCTGACCCGCCCCGACGTGGACCGGGCCGCCTAGTCCCGTTACAGGACGGCCCAGTCCCCGTACCGGACGGCCCAGTCCCGTACCGGACGGCCTTCAGCCGGCGAGCAGCCATTCCAGTACGGAGTCGAAGGCGGCCACCGCGCCGAAGTGCCCCACCCCTTCGGCGAGCACCGCCTCGGCGCACGGGATGCGGCGTGCGAGCCAGTGGAAGTGACCCACCGGGGAGAACGTGTCCTCGGCCCCGTGCCACAGCAGCACGCGCGCGCGGATGTCCGCCGGGTCGAACCCCCAGGGCCGTGAGAGCGCGAGGCAGTCGTCGATCCACCCGTACGCCGAAGCGGCCAGCGCCTCGCGGTAGTTGGCGAGCAGCATCGCGCGCACGGCCGGGTCCGCGACGACCTGGGCGTCGGAGGGGGCGAGCCCCTCGGCGATCCCCGCGAGCAGCCGGGACGGGTCCGCACGGATCGCCTCCGCCTGCGGCACGAGCGAGGCGGCGAGCACACCGGCGCCCCGCAGCGCGAGGGAGTACTCGCGCACGTTGTACGGAGTCATCCCCGCGAACCAGTCGAGACCCGCGCCGTCCCGGGGCGCCGTGGGGACCAGTGCGGCGGCCCGGGTGATCCGCTCGGGCAGCAGCGCCGCGCAGGCCAGTGCGTGCGCGCCGCCGCCGCTGCGGCCGAGCACCGCGAAGCTCCGTATCCCCAGGGCGTCCGCGACCTCGGCCGCGTCCCGGGCGCAGTGCGCCACGTCCCGTCCCTCGGCCCGGTCCGAACCGCCGTACCCCGGGCGGTCGTACGCGAAGAACCGCACCCCCGGCCACCGGGCGAGCACCTCGGCGGGCGCGTTTCCGAGTCTGCTGCCCGGGGTGCCGTGCAGGAGCAGGACCGCCCGGCCGTGCGGGTCGCCCCGGTCCTGCGCGGTGAGCGTCCGTCCGTCCCGCGTCCTCACCTTGCTGTCCAACGCCTGCCCCTCCCCTTCGCCCCAGTAAGGGAGTTACCGTCGAAAGGATCCCAAGACACGTCCCTTACGGACCCTGGGGGGCCGCGATGGTCGAGGAACTGGTAGCGGCGGGCGCGGCGGTGGCTTCCGCCGGTGCCGTCTATGTGATGGCAGCGGCGCGCGTCGTCAAACAGTACGAACGGGGTGTGGTGTTCCGGCTCGGCCGTCTCAGGACGCAGGTACGCGGGCCCGGGTTCACGATGATCGTGCCGTTCATCGACCGGATGCGGAAGGTCAACCTGCAGATCGTCACGATGCCCGTGCCCGCACAGGACGGCATCACCAGGGACAACGTCACGGTCCGGGTGGACGCGGTCATCTACTTCAAGGTGATCGACGCGGCCGAGGCCGTCGTCCAGGTCGAGGACTACCGCTTCGCGGTCTCGCAGATGGCCCAGACCTCGCTCAGGTCCATCATCGGCAAGAGCGACCTCGACGATCTGCTCTCCAACCGCGAAAAGCTCAACCAGGGGCTCGAGTTGATGATCGACAGCCCGGCCGTCGGCTGGGGTGTGCAGATCGACCGGGTCGAGATCAAGGACGTATCGCTGCCGGAGACCATGAAGCGGTCCATGGCGCGCCAGGCCGAGGCCGACCGTGAGCGGCGGGCCCGGATCATCAACGCGGACGCGGAGCTGCAGGCCTCGAAGAAGCTGGCCGAGGCCGCGCACGAGATGTCCGAGGAACCGGCGGCGCTGCAACTGCGGCTCCTGCAGACCGTGGTGGCGGTCGCGGCCGAGAAGAACTCGACGCTGGTGCTGCCGTTCCCGGTGGAGCTGCTGCGGTTCCTCGAGCGGGCGCAGCAGAACCTGCCGGCCGCTCCAGCTCCCGCTCCCGCTCCCGCTCCCGTTCAGGCTCCCGGCCCTCAGGACGAGGGCGTGCAGCGGCAGCCCGCCCTGGACGAGGGGCGGCAGGAAGGATCCGCGGTGTCCGAGACGCGGCTGTCGCAGGACGTGGCGGCGCCGGCCGAGGAGAAGCCGTCCGCGTAGGTGCGGCCTTGAGCAGGCCGGATCGTGTGCACCGGCCTGGCTCAAGTCTGTACCACAGGGGCGATTTCAAGACAGGACTAGTCCTTACGCGCTGGTGACGGTCTGCTCGCACGCGGTGTTTGCAGCGGAAAGCGACATGGGGTGACCCGCGGATACAACGCGCCGGGGGCGTACGCCCGTTGCCGTGCGGGAGTCCTGAAGTCGACCTTGTGTGCTACCAGTCGGTATCGGAATAGTGGTCGCCACAACACGGGCATGGACACGGCTTTTTCCACTGAGCCGGGCCCTGACCCGTACGCCTTCCGGTCCCGGTGGCCCCCACGCACCGGGACCGACCCCCCACAGGAGGTCGTGAAGTTGAAGCACCGACGCATACCCAAGCGGCGGGCCGCGATAGCAGGCGCGGGCATCGCCGCGCTGGTGACCGCGGGATTGACGTTCCAGACTGCGAACGCGAGCCAGGAAACCCCCACTCCTGAGCTCAAGACCCTTTCGGCGACGGCGGCCGGAAAGCTCGCCTCCACCCTTGGCGAGGATCTCGGCACGGACGCCGCGGGCACGTACTACGACGCGGCGAGCAAGACGCTCGTCGTCAACGTGCTCGACGAGGCCGCGGCCGGCCTGGTCGAGAAGGCGGGCGGCAAGGCCAGAGTCGTACAGAACTCCCTCGCGGAGCTGAAGAGCGCCCGCGCGACGCTCACCGACAAGGCCACCATCCCGGGCACGTCCTGGGCCACCGACCCGACCACCAACAAGGTCGTCGTCACCGCCGACCGTACGGTCTCCAAGGCCGAGTGGGCCAAGCTCGGCAAGGTCGTCGAAGGGCTCGGCGGCAAGGCCGAACTGCAGCGCACCAAGGGCGAGTTCAAGAAGTACGCCGCGGGCGGTGACGCGATCCTCAGCGGTGGCGGCCGCTGCTCGCTCGGCTTCAACGTCGTCAAGGACGGAGCCCCGCACTTCATCACCGCGGGCCACTGCGGTCAGGCCGGCTCCAGCTGGGAGGACTCCAACGGCGGCGCGCTCGGCGAGATGGTCGAGTCCTCTTTCCCCGACAACGACTTCGCCCTGGTGAAGTACGCCGACGGGGTCGAGCACCCGAGCGAGGTCAACCTCTACAACGGCAGCAGCCAGGCCATCACTGCGGCCGCCGAGGCGACCGTCGGCATGCAGGTCCAGCGCAGCGGTTCCACCACGCAGGTGCACGACGGTGAGGTGGTGGCCCTGGACGCCACCGTGAACTACGGCAACGGCGACATCGTGAACGGCCTGATCCAGACCACCGTCTGCGCCGAGCCCGGCGACAGCGGCGGGTCGCTCTTCGCTGGCGACCAGGCCGTCGGCCTCACCTCGGGCGGGAGCGGTGAGTGCTGCTCCGGCGGGGAGACCTTCTTCCCGCC
>NZ_JAEIMH010000009.1:30306-33325 GCF_016464295.1 Streptomyces sp. N35
AGGCGCCCCCCTCGCGAAGGGGCAATCCGCCCCCCCCCCCCCCCGGGGGAACGCGGGGCTCACGCATTTCCCTCGTGCTTACGGCCAATCTCCCGAAATTCTTGTGAAAGTTTTCACAAGCTCGCAAGGGACTTTGGTCCCGTCGCATCTTTGCAGGTCAGAGTCGGTTCTCATGGGTGCACTTTGATCTTGAAGGGACTTAGTGCCTGGCTGCTCAGGCCTTTATCGGCCGTCCCGGGCAGCCGTGCGGGTGTCGAATTGAGGCGTCGAGGAAATCTCGGCAATCGGTCGCAGCCGCAGTGAAGGAGTACCTGCCATGCAGGCGAATGAGATGGTGGACGGGCTGGTCCAGGGAGCGCTCAAGGCCCTCGATCTGTTCGAGACGTACGACCAGGAGCAGGTCGACCACATCGTCAAGAAGGCCTCCCTCGCGGCACTGAGCCAGCACGGCGAACTCGCCCGGCTGGCCGTCGAGGAGACCGGTCGCGGCATCTTCGAGGACAAGGCCGTCAAGAACCTCTTCGCCTGCGAGCACGTCGTCAACTCGATGCGCGGCCTCAAGACCGCCGGCGTCATCGCCCGCGACGAGCTGAACGGCATCACCGAGATCGCGGAGCCGGTCGGCGTCGTCTGCGCCATGACCCCCGTGACCAACCCGACCTCGACCACGATCTTCAAGGCCCTGATCGCCCTGAAGACCCGTAACCCGATCATCTTCGCCTTCCACCCCTCCGCGCAGAACTGCTCCGCCGAGGCCGCCCGTATCGTGCGCGACGCCGCGATCGAGGCCGGTGCCCCGGAGAACTGCGTGCAGTGGATCGAGACCCCCTCCATGGAGGGCACCGGTCTCCTCATGAACCACGAGGGCGTCTCCACCATCCTCGCCACCGGCGGCAACGCCATGGTCAAGGCCGCCTACTCCTGCGGCAAGCCGGCCCTCGGCGTCGGTGCGGGCAACGTCCCGGCGTACGTCCACAAGAGCGCCAAGCTGCAGCGCGCCATCCACGACATCGTGCTGTCGAAGGCCTTCGACAACGGCATGATCTGCGCCTCCGAGCAGGCCGTCATCCTCGACAAGGAGGTGTACGCCGAGGGCATCGAGGAGTTCAAGCGCCTGGGGGCGTACGTCGTCTCCGCGGCGGAGAAGACCCAGCTGGAGACCTTCATCTTCGGCACCAGCGCCTTCGCCGACAACGCTTCGGGCGCCAAGCTGAACCCGAACGTCGTCGGCAAGTCCCCGCAGTGGATCGCCGAGCAGGCCGGCTTCTCCGTCCCCGAGTCCACCTCGATCCTGCTCGCCGAATGCGCCGAGGTCGGTGTCAACGAGCCGCTGACCCGCGAGAAGCTCTCCCCGGTCCTGGCCGCCCTCAAGGCCGGCTCCACCGAGCTGGGCATCGAACTGGCCGCCCAGATGGTCGAGTTCCACGGCCTCGGCCACTCCGCCGCCATCCACGCCGAGGACGAGCAGCTCGTCGAGGAGTTCGGCAAGCGGGTCAAGGCGATCCGCGTCATCGCCAACTCGCCCTCGACCTTCGGCGGTATCGGCGACGTCTACAACGCCTTCCTGCCCTCGCTGACGCTGGGCTGCGGCTCGTACGGCCACAACTCGGTGTCCAACAACGTGACCGCGGTCAACCTCGTCAACATCAAGCGGATCGGACGGCGCAACACCAACATGCAGTGGTTCAAGGTCCCGCCGAAGATCTACTTCGAGCGCAACTCCATCCGCTACCTCGGTGAGATGGACGGCATCAAGAAGGTCTCGCTCGTCACCGACAAGACCATGGTCGCCCTCGGCTTCGTCGAGAAGGTGACCACCATCCTGCAGTCCCGCGCGGGCGGTGTCTCGGTTCAGGTCATCGACAATGTCGAGCCCAACCCGGAGCTCGACACCGTGCAGGCCGGCGCCGCGATGATGCGCGACTTCCAGCCCGACACGATCGTCGCGCTCGGCGGCGGCTCCGCGATGGACGCCGCGAAGATCATGTGGCTGATGTACGAGCACCCGGAGATCGCCTTCGCCGACACGAAGGAGAAGTTCTTCGACGTCCGCAAGCGCGCCTTCAAGTTCCCCTCCCTTGGCGAGAAGGCCAAGATGGTCGCCATCCCGACCACGTCGGGCACCGGCTCCGAGGTCACCCCGTTCGCGGTCATCTCCGACCCCAAGGCCGCCCAGAAGTACCCGCTCGCCGACTACGCGCTGACCCCGCACGTCGCCATCGTCGACCCGAACCTGCCGATGGGCCTGCCGGCCTCCGTCACCGCCGACTCCGGCTTCGACGCCCTGACCCACGCCACCGAGGCGTACATCTCCGCGTACGCGAACGACTACACCGACGGCCTCTGCCTGCAGGCCATCAAGCTGATCTTCGAGAACCTCGAGGACTGCGTGAAGCTCGGCGCGAAGGCTCCCGAGGCGCGCGAGAAGATGCACAACGCGTCCACCGTCGCGGGCATGGCCTTCGCCAACGCCTTCCTCGGCCTGGTGCACGCCATGGCCCACACCCTGGGCAACACCTTCCACGTCCCGCACGGCCGTACCAACGCGCTCCTTCTGCCGCACGTCATCCGGCACAACGGCACCGTGACGCACAAGGCCACCCCGTGGCCGAAGGCCGAGGTCTACCGCGCTCCCGAGCGTCTGCAGGAGATCGCCAAGATGCTGGGTCTCAAGGCCGCCACCCCCGCCGAGGGCGTCGAGTCCTACGCCGCCGCCGTCGAGGCGCTGCGCGACCGCTGCGGTATCCCGGCCTCGTTCCAGGCCGAGGGCGTCGACGAGGACGCGTTCATCGCGGCCCTGCCGCAGCAGGCCATGAACGCCTACGCCGACCAGTGCGCGCCCGCCAACCCGCGGATGCCGATGATCGACGACATGAAGCAGCTCATGAAGCAGGCGTACTACGGCAACGTCGAGGGTGCGCCCCAGGTGTGAGCCCCGACCGATGAAAGCCGCCCGCCCCCCCCCCCCCCCGCGGGGGGGGGGCCCCCGCTGGGGGGAGGGGGGGGGGGGGCGCGCACC